>CAZITS010000656.1:0-3885 GCA_964542185.1 uncultured Pirellulaceae bacterium | reverse complement strand
CGAAGGGAGGGGGCGTGACACTCAGCAAGGGCGGGGACACTAGCGGATGAACGGTTTGGCGTAAAGGCTGTTTCTGCCGGCGTGCCGAGGCAGTCACCGACGCGGCCACTCCTGCAACCCGTTCTGGGGGTGTGTAAAGATTGCCAGATTTTACACAGGGCGTAGATGCTGCAGGGTAGCTATAGTGTGGCCCTTGGATTATTTTCGGACGCCTGCCATCAGGAGAGGACTGTGTATTGGAATTCCCATAGGTCACGCCAGATTGGGGGCGTGGCCAGCATCGTCGTGTTCGTGGTAGTTGGCCTCATTTATGGCGTGACGCAAATTGTGAAATCCCGCAAAGGGAGCATGGTGATCTCCATTCAACAAGCGGACATCCGCGATGGGGGAAAGATCTCAGGCACGGTCAGGATCAAGCCCCGCAAGACTCTGATGGCGCAGCGGCTGACGCTCGTATTGGTGTGCCAGGAGTCGTGGGAGGAAGTTCGGTCTGGATCAGATGGCTACGACGAGACACGCACTGAGTCGCGGGAGCGGCATTCGCAGACGCTGACCATTGGTGAAACAATGGAGCTCGTAGCTGGAAAGGACCAGGAAATTCCCTTCGAGCTTCAACTTCCCGAGTCGATTCCCCGCACTGAGGTCGCCAGGTCGCGAAGATCCAGCTCATCGTACGGAAGGCGATCTCGCCGAACGCGGTCGCGGAGTTCGGGGCGGCTGCGGTGGAAATTGTCTGCCAACCTGGATCTGGAAGGCATCGACCTCGACGCAACACACAGTTTTTAGAACCGGCAGTTTCTAAACCAGGCAAACTTGGGTGGTTCCCGAAATACAAGCGTGGCAACTGCTTCTCGCCCGTTGCGCCGGTACTGCATCACCCCGGCAGAATAGACCACGGATCTGGCGGGCACGAGGTGATGGCACGCGTGATATCGGCGTCTGGATAGGGCGCCTGTGGCAAAGCCGTCAGGTTTTCTTCCACCTGGGCAAGAGTATCCATGCCAAGCAGTGCACAGCTGACTCCATCGTTCGAGAGCACAAAACGACCTGCGACTTGTGGCAGTGTCGTTGTCGTGTCGTCAAAGAGAAAATCATAGTTGGAGGCATGTGCGTGTAATCTGCGTTCGTCGGGCGAGCCCTGGGCACCCTTTGCGGTAAGCACACCGCGATGCAACACGGAACGGGCGATGATCCCAACCCCACGTCGCACAGCCAGGGGGATGACCTGATCTGCCATTGACGGGTCGAGCAAGCTATACGCGACCTGCAAGACATCGATGCGGGGATCCTCTAATGCTGCCAGCGCCTCCTGTATCGTGTAGACGGTCGCCCCCACATAACGCACTTTGCCAGCTAAACGGAGTCTGTCTACGCAATCAACGACATCGCCCCGCGCCAGGATGAGCGTGGATGCCGAGTGGACCGAAAGGACGTCGACATAGCTGGTTTGCAACTCGTCGAGGCTGGTTTCGAGTGATTCTGTAATCAAATCACGCAGCGCTACTCCATGCAGGTCCTTTCCTGGGCAAGATACTTTGGTCATGACTACAAGTTGGTCGCGGATTGTGGAAATCGCATTACCGATGAGACGTTCGCTGGCGCCATAACCTCGTGCGGTATCGATCACATTCACACCCATTTCGATGGCGCGTTGTACGATTCTGATCGCGACTGCTGGGTCAGGCAGGTTGTTTTTGCTGCGCACCTGGATGCCGTATTCCAAGCCAATTTCGACGCCTCCAAATCCAATTTCAGAGACCAGGAGTTCTGTCTGACCTAGCGGCCGGCGTGGGATTGTCATGGGGCGTGTTACAAACGCAAACGGGCTGCAAATGGGTTTTTATAGTGAGGTGCCGCGCAGTCCTGGTCGACGCGCGCACATACAAGTTTGACCCACAAAAGACGTGAACCAGCAAGGCCAGAACAGTTTCGCGAGGGGGAAAGGGCCAGGTGGCGGAAGAGGAAAGTCAAAAAATATGAAAATCCTGTCGAAAGTCGACTGGACGACGACTTGAACTATACCGCAAAATCATTTTCCGCGTGGGGAGCGTCAGGTGGTTGGAGACTATTGCGCGGGGGAGGGGGAATGGGGTCTGTCGACACGAAATCCGGGGCTACTGGCCGCCTCATGCCCCTGTCGCTGAGACGTGTTTGCTGGCAGGTGCCCGCAGCATTGGTCTGCTGTAGTTTGTTTCTGGGGTGCAGCAGCAATGTACCTATTGATCCAGCGGGTCAACTCGAAGGGCTCGGAGCGACACTGCGGCGCGATGCAGAAGGACGTGTTGTCTCGGTCCGCTTTCGAGTCAAATCGATCGTGGACGACGAGGCGCTCCGCCACGTGGCTGCACTGCGGCATATCAGCAGCCTCGACCTTGATCGAACTCCGATCACTGACGGCGGCCTCCTTCATTTGAGGCAACTCAGTCGCTTGCGTGAGCTGCGTTTGCGGGGAACACGCGTCACGGTTGCTGGACTAATGCATTTGCGAGGTTTGCGTGAACTCGAGGACCTGCAACTCGCGTCCTGCGCTCAGGTGACTGATGCGGCAGTTCCGGCGCTCCAGCACCTGACTTCGTTACGTAAACTGGCGATTGGCGGTACCCGCTTGACGCCTGGAGGACTTCGTTCTCTCCGCGCGGGGATGCCAGATTGTGAAATCTACTAAGAACATTGTTTCGGGTGTCGCAATTTCCCAACGCCGCAGCGTTGGGCATGTTGTGCCATCCGCGGTTGTTATCTCCCAAGTGACGAGGAAAACATGGCAACTGTCGCCGATCGGGCCGCATACTTGAGATACATTCGAGAGCATGGGCTGCATTTAGCAAAGCAGAGAGAGCTGCCACAAGACAAACCGACGTGGCAGACGCAGCGTGATTCGATCCGCCGCGGCCTGATGGGATCCTGGGGCGGGAGATTTCCGCGCCAGCACGCACCGCTGGAACCTCGCGTCGTCGGTCGTCTGCCTCGTGCCGGGTACCACATCGAAAAACTCTTGTTCCAGACGTGGCCCGCAGTCACGATGGCCGCGCATGCCTACGTACCAGAGGGCGCGGGGCCTTTTCCGGCAGTCCTTTGCGTGCATGGACACTGGCCGTTGGCAAAGCAGGAACCACGTGTCCAGGCGCGTTGTATTGGATTGGCAAAACTTGGTTTCTTTGTGCTCGCAGTCGACGCGTTTGGCGCTGGTGAACGTGGGAGCGAAACGGCGCTCGGCGAGTACCATGGTGCCACGGTGGCGTCGACGCTCTGGCCTACCGGCCGCGCGCTCGCGGGCGTCCAGGTCTATGAAAATATGCGGGCAGTAGACTATCTCCAGACACGTCCTGAAGTGGCGGCAGATCGAATTGGCATTACGGGTACAAGCGGTGGCGGGAATCAGACGATGTATGCAGGCGCGTGGGACGAACGTTTCCGCTGCGTTGTTCCGGTGTGCTCTGTGGGCTCGTACCAGGCGTACCTGGGGGCCGCGTGCTGTATGTGCGAAGTGGTTCCGTCCGCGCTCACCTACACCGACGAATGGGGCATTCTGGGATTGGTCGCGCCGCGGCCACTGCTGGTCATCAACGCGACGCGGGACGTTGTCCAGTTTTCAGTCCGCGAAGCGCGGCAGACGGTCAACAGGGCGCAGGCTGTCTACAATCTGTACGGTCATGCTGATCGGATTCGCCAGCTTCCGATCGAGTCGGGGCACGATTACAACCAGCCGATGCGTGAGGCCATGTATGGCTGGATGACCCGTCATCTCAAGGGTGAAGGGGACGGTTCTCCGATTTCTGAACCGAAGATACAAACGGAAGATCCCGAAGGACTCCGCTGTTGGTCTGCGACGCCACGGCCGCGGAGTTTTCTCACACTACCCCAGTTTGCAGGGCAACTAGGTCGGTC
>CAZITS010000655.1:0-3893 GCA_964542185.1 uncultured Pirellulaceae bacterium | reverse complement strand
CTGCTTCGCTTGGCGCGCAAACCAGACGGTCATTTCATTCTGTCCGCGGTTGAGCCAACTGTGGTAAGGAATCGCTATGAAGCGGCGCGGTGTGCTCTCTGCTTCGATGACGACAACCCCGTTCAACAGGTCGGGACGGAACCGGGCATGCAGTGTGGCGTCATCGGGAAGCACCAGGTCGAGCACTTTGCCGTTGTTGTCTGCCCCCTCTGCGCAGTAGACAATCGGGCCGCGTTCCAGCGCGACTTTACCGAGGTTGCTTTTGACCTGTTCGTGGCAGGTCACACGGCGGACTGGCATCGGCAGATCCAGGACGACCGTATCACCGGTTTGCCAGCTGCGCGTGATGACCGCGTACCCCCGTTCGAGAGTAAATGGCACACGGTCCTGATTGACCTGGATCGATGCCGTAGCCTGCGAGTTCTCGGCATAGCGATACAGATCGCTCGGCACGGGGTTATTACGAGTCCATCCGGGTATCCGAACACGTAACGTGAATTCGACCGGCCGTTTCGGGTTCAGTTGGATTTCGATGTGCCCACTGCTGGGGTAGTCGGTTTTCTGCCGGAAGTCGACGGGTGTCTCGTTGATCTCAAGCGCGGCATCGCTGGCGACAAACAGATTCACGTAGACATCGTCTGCTTCCTGCGCGTAAATCATGGAGGGGATTTGTGGCAGGAAGCGGACGACGTTGGTAGGGCAGCAGGCCGACGGAAGAAATGCCTGACGGTCCGGGAACCCCATGTTGAAATTCAATTTCCCGTCGTGTGCCAGCGGGTTGGCATAGGTGAAGGTGTCGCCGGCTAGCGAGACGTTCGGAGGAATGGCGTTGTAGAGGGTTCTCTCCAGCATGTCGATGTACTTCGCGTCGCCGTAAAGTCGGAACAAGCGGTGGCTCCAGAGCGCGAAGGCGATGGCCCCGCAGGTTTCCACGCTGGGCGGCGGAGTCGCGTCCAGGCCGCTGTTGGGCAGAACATGATCCGCTGCGAAATGTTCTCCGCGGGAACCGATTCCGCCCGTCAGGTAGAGTTTTCGGGAGACCACATTCTCCCAGAGCGAATCAATGATCTGCCGGTACCCCGGAGCTTTTTGCAGGGCCAGCAGGTCGGTCATCCCGCACCAGGCATACGTGCTGCCGACGATGTGCCCCTGGGCTTCGTAATGCGTTGCGTCCTGGGGGTACCGCAGGTCCGCCAGTCGGTGGTCGGACAGGTATTTGGCCAGGTCAAGGTACTTTTCCTGACCCGTGTGCTGGTACAACTTCGCCAACGCCAGTTCGATTTCCGGATGGCAGGGTTTGTATTGCGTACGGTCACCGACGAAGTCGAGTGCGCGATTGCCACGATAGGCCAAGGCGCCATCGGCGATCCATTCCGTGCCTCGTGTCGTGGCGTGATTCGCGTTCGCGCTCAAGTCCCGCACCGTGCCGTCCGCACCCTCATCCATCTTCCAGAGCCCGGTTGGACGGCCTGCTTTGGGGTTCTTGATTTCCGGAGTGACCGGTTTGCTGTAGTAGTTGCGGACCTGTTCAGATGTCAGGGCAAAATCAAAGATGGCAAACTCGTCGATCGCACCGTTGACCCAGTTTCCTACGTCGGCCCACATGCCAAGTTGCTTGTATTCGTCCTTGTCGACAATCACGCCGGGGGCTGTGATGTCGATGTCGACCTGATTGTTGATATACGTCTTCCAGTTATTCCCCTGGCGTACTGCAACGATGTGATTCCACTCATTCAGCTGCAGGGGAAGTTTGCCAATGCCGGCGCCACCCGCATCTCCGTGGATCAGGTCCCAGCCGGTACGACTACCACCGGAGCTGGCCCAGAGGCAGACGTTCTGTTGGCCCTGGTTGTGGAAATCCAGACCGAACCAGTAATCGGTCGCACCCGAAAACAGTCCCATTCGCGCGACCTTGTGGGGCTTGAACCACAGTTGCACGGAGAAATCGTTGCCGCCGAAATCAAACTGGCGATGGTCCCGGAAGATCAGCTTGTCCGGTCCCCCCACACCGACTTCTCTGCCACCGAAACGTTGGCAGACCAGCTCGGCGTTCTTGATGGCGATATCGAGCAGGTTGCGGCGCCCGGTGGCCTGGTGGTGCGCCACCGCTGCCTCATATAGATGGCCAGCGTTGAAAAATTCGTGACTGATGGGGTGTGAGAAGCGGCTTGGTCCGTTCCAGGCGTGCCGTGGGTCAATGGTGCGGAACGTGTGCAAGTAGCCGTCTGGTTCCTGCGCCGCGGCAATGACACTGATCAAGAGATCGAGATAGTTGGCCAGCGCAGGGTCGGGGTGATCTGCCAGGTAGTACGACGCCCCTTCGATGACTTTGTAGACGTCGGAATCCCACCAGGAGGGCCCCTTCTTCGTGGCTTCCCTGCCTTGGGCCGCGCGGAGGAAGGCGTCGATGCGGCCGGTCCGCTTGCACTGTTGAAAATTGTGTGGAATCGAGACGGTTCGGTTGGTCCGCAGTCGAGGGCTCCAGAACGCATCATGCACCTGCCGGGGCGGCAAGGAAACCGTGCTGATGGGGTAGTCCACCGGAGCGGCGGACTGACAGGCGGCCGCCATAAGGAGACTTGCCAGCCAGCTTCCCGGCAAGGTCGTGGGGTTCTTCACCAGGTATCTCCGGCAGTGTTTCTTTGTGGCCCATCGTCGCCTGGAGGGTATTCTTCAGATGCGCTCGATTCAGCGCGCTGACGGTTGCGCGGCCTGCGGCCGGACTGGACCGTCGCCTCTGTCGCAGGGCTGTGAGTAGCAGGACTTCACGATCCGGAGCGTGGGATCCGCCATTGTGTTTGGCCAAACCGCAAGGGGAGCAGACCAGATCGAAACGCCGCCGGCGTTGATCTGGTCGTCAGCGGACCGTCTCGTGCGGTTTGGCCAAACACAATGGCGGATACCGACGCGAAGGACCGCGTGGGGTTACCCGGGGCGAAACGCCCAAGGCGGTCTCGGGTTGCCTGCGTGGCGATCCGAAACCCAAAAAGCTGAAGATCCTGTTTGTCTCACAACAAGGCACCATGCCAAGTGCCGATGCCTAGCTTAATGGTTTGGGGGTCTGGGTGCAATCATTCTGCGGCGCGCGGCCGGTTCCCCGCCACTACTCACCACCTGCCTGATCGCCTTCCAGTGTCACGCCTAGCAGGAACGGTGCTGAATCGGTCATGGTGCTCACGTAATCGATCGACTGGATCACCTGATCCGGCCGTGGATTTTCCCAGGTCATTAAATAGACGCCGATGTCGCGATGACTCAGTTCAGGACTACTATGTACCCAGACCAGTTTGCCGTCACTGACCTGTCGCCGGTCCTGAGCGTTAAGGAACCAGTCACGGACATGGACGCCGGTACGGATCGGGATCTCGGCGGTCTCACCATCCTGGTAGTGGACCACGATCTTACCAATGACCGTCCCGTGAGGTGCGTGGCCCCAACCGGTGCCATGCAGGAACTGCAGCGTTTTGGCAGCCTGACCTACCTGGATCCCCTCCACGCGTTCTGTCAAGTCAGCCCGCATGGGTCGCAGTTGCGTTTGCTTGCCCTGGAGTGCAACAATTCCCCGTAGATCGAAGCGGACGCCGCCAACGGTCGCCACGCCACGGGGCATGGTTGTGAAGGTCTCGTTTAATGCGCGCAGTTTGCGGAACGTCTCGAAGGGGTTCTCTGTGAGCGCTGCGTTGTAGTGTTGACTCAAGTCGATCAACTGCTGAGGGGTTGACTCAGCGCGGTCCGGGATCCGCTCCAGCAACTGGGCCGCCCGTGTCTTGGTTTTCGCCTGCCGCGCTTCCGAAAACCGTTTCAGTTTTGCCAGCACGCGCCCGCGAATCTCCCAGTTCAGACTGGACGTGTCGTCCAGTTCAGTCGCCTTGTCGATGGCGGCCAGTGCGGTA
>CAZITS010000654.1:0-3907 GCA_964542185.1 uncultured Pirellulaceae bacterium | reverse complement strand
GGGGTAGAGGACAAGCTGATTTTATTCTGGAAGCTCGCGTTGAAATGGCAGCTACGCTCGGTCGCAGCGACCCCGCATGGCAGATGCCACAGACAGGTCACGAGTACGGACTTGAAATCGTACATACCGATCCAGATGGTGGAGATTACGGTGGACATTTCATTATTTATGGAACCGGTGACGACGACGCTTCCTGGTCCCGGATGATTCTCAGTGGACCGCAACAGCCTGTGCAACGTCTTCCACAATGAGTTGCTCGATCGGAGCACGCGTTAGTTACTGAGGCGTGCGTTTATCCAATTTGCGTAGTCGCATTCGTCACCTCGGTCCGCGAATTCAACAAGCAATGCCATGGCATCTGCTTGTGTAACCTCGACTTTGATTGCCAGGGGGCGATTTGTTCCGCGCAGAATCTGGCTCGTATACGTTGATGTCCACTCGCCATCGCGTTGCAGAAATACACGAAAGATGACGCTGCCGCGATTGTCAGCCGCTTGATCAATTGCGATTTCTGATTGAAACCAGTGGAACTTCTGGTCAAGGCGGTACGTGATTCTGCTCGCGCTATGCATGCCGATCCCCTTGGCGTGGACAGTGCCAGCGCAACGCAAACGTCCGCCGAGTACATTTTCATCCGTTCCTTGTGCCCATGACCTTCGCAAGAATGGGATGTGTTTGTAACTGATTGGTTTCAGGTCAGAGAGAAACGTCACTCGAGGTGTGTGCGTCCGGATTTGCGTAAGTTCACGGTGGAATGTTGTAGCTGCTGCCGACAGGGTCAATCGCTCATTGATGTGCAATTGGATTCGGGTTTGGTTGGTCGTGACCGCAGCTACATGGAGTTGACTCCCGTCGGCAAAACCAAGAGAAAGTTGGGACGGTGCCCGTTGTTTGGGTTCAATGTGTAAATCGCGCTCTGCTTGCGAACGAAAAGTCAGTGCACGAAGGCGTTCTATTGGGATCGAAAAGGGAGGCAGTCGCTGTTCGGTCCGAAATTCAATGCGACCTGTTACGTTTGCGCCGGGTGGATTCGCTGCTGCTACGTGGGCACCACGGAGCGTGTCCCCGTTTGTGAAATATGCGGTGTCGTGGTTGGTGTTGCTTGACAGGACCTGTTTCCTGAAGCGGTCCCGCGCCAAGGCATTGACACCCGGGGCAAACACGATGGCCCGCACTAAAGAGCGTGGTATTTGGACTTCTGTGAAGACCTGTGAGTAGAGAGAAAGCTGTGTGGCATTGATGCGCATAATATCCGCCGCGATCAGACCTCCGCCTCTCAGATACACGTGTGGTTGGCGATGCTGGTCGGTATACGATCCCCAGGAAACGAGGTCGCTCAGTGCGAGTACATGTGTAGCATCACCATGTTCCAGCTGGATCTGGTGATCAGGCAAGAAAGTCACCAAACGAGATTCAAAGGGCGCTTCTGAGACAGTTAACGTTTGCCGTGTTGTGTGAGTGTCTTGGCCGCTATCACTTTGAATGAGAATCGCAGCAGCTATGCAGGCTGTGATATGTACGGACGACACGAGTGCCTCAACTAGCGTTGCAGTATCGGGAGGAAGTTGTTTGGCATTTGCAGAATAATACAGGCCATTGCAGTGCCGTATTCGTTGCAGATTTGATCGGGCCAGCATCCATTGGACTGTTGCCGCGTTGTCAATGTCTGGCACAGACTCGGATACCAACGCGCCCAGCGTTGCCCTCCGGCGTGCCACATTGCCTGGACCGCGTAATAATGACCGTAATAGAAATACTGAATCTG
This sequence comes from uncultured Pirellulaceae bacterium, assembly GCA_964542185.1. Lineage (GTDB taxonomy): Bacteria > Planctomycetota > Planctomycetia > Pirellulales > Pirellulaceae > UBA9264. The sequence goes on along the minus strand of CAZITS010000654.1, from coordinate 2,142 downwards.
GTCGGCCGTCTTTCTGTCGGGTTGGAAGCGTTCAAGATAGTCAAGGCTTCGCTCGATTTCCGGGCCCTCGTAGATCCCCGCGTTGTACAAAGCTACGACACCTGCGGCACTACGAGCAAAGGCACTGTCGCCTCGGTCAGTGAGTTGATAGTTGTAGCCGCCATCGGGGTTGTGACATTCTCTGACGTACTGAGTGCAGCGATTGATAGTGTCCTTGGGTACGTGGATGCCAGCGTTGCGGGCTGCGCGCAGAGCCATCACCTGGCAAATGGTGACAGATAAATCCGCGTCACGACTGCCGGGTTCATAACGCCACCCACCTTCCGGATTCTGGCTTTCAATGATCAGACGGGTAGCAGAGATCAGAGCCGAACGCACCCTTGGGTTTGCAGTCATTCCATATGTCTGGGCCAGAAATAGAGTGGCAAACCCATGACCATACATCCGCCGCTGATCCTGAACCCCTGGTGCAGTGATGAATCCGTCTTCTCTGGCGTTACGAAGAACAAATCCAAGGCAGCGCTCTATTTCTCGTCCAAATGGTCCGCGTCCTGGCGTGCTCCCGTGGGACATAAACGCCAGCCCACACAGCCCGGCAACTGCTACGCCGCTTCGATACCCTCGGTTGCCAAAAGCGCCGCGCTCGTTTTGCTGATGTTTGAGATAATCGAGGCCTCGTCGGATCGCTTTTGATACAGGTAAGGGAATCGGGGGAGCGGCCAGTGGTGTCTGGGCTGGTGATTGCGTGATGCCCGTGCGTGCCCCTGGAAAAAGCAGTGTAGTTGATAGTAACAGGCAATCCAATGTGCGCAGGAGTGTCGTTCGAAATACGTTGTGACGACGGTGGAGTGTCTGGCGACCGTACTGGGATCGGTTGTGGGTGAATGTGCAATTGCAAGGCATCATGAACAAGTGGTCTTTCGGAGTGAAAGCCGATTGGCCATGTTTGAGATGGAACACGGAATACGTTCGTGACGGTGTCTTAACTGAAACATTATCAATCGGTTGTTCCGGGCGTTGTTTCTTGAGGTGTTGTGGAAAGACGTTCGTAGTAGGCATCTACGAGGGGTTGGTATTTGGGTACGACTTGTTCGTTGAATATGTTCCGCAGGCGGTCCCGAACTTGCTTCGGGAGAGAGCCCCATAATTGCTTGTGACTTGCTGCACGAGGTTGAGATTCCGTGGGATCAAGATCATCCTGCGAGACCGCATTTCTACTGTCAGGTTTCGCATCATCGTTGCTGGGCTGTTGTTGCTGTCGAGAGAGAGCAGAGGGAACTCCCTGCCCCGGCGGAGTGTTGCCTTGTCGCGTCAAGTTTGGCCCGGTATGTCGAAGTAGTTGCTCCAGGTCGGCCAGAATGTCTTTTTGCATTTGTTGCGTCTCGTGCAAAACGCTGGCTGGCCTCAGACGTGCTGCGACTGCTTGCATTCGCCGGCCAACTCGCGTTAACAGTGGAGCGTTCTCACCTGTGTCGGATCCTGCCACGGGGTAGGGGTGAGATAATCGCGACGGCCCTGGCACTTCTCTTGCCGCGCCGTTTGGGTGAGGTGGTGCATCATCCAGCAGTTGCTCAGTCAATGAGGATGGAGGCGCACGTCTTGGCGAGTCTGGGGACTGGACTTCTGGGGACTGGACTTCTGGGGACTGGACTTCTGGGGACTGGACTTCTGGCGACTGGGGTATCGCCCACGCGGTTCCGATCAGGATGACAATGGTGACACAGCAGCACCAGTTTAGTTGTTTGCGCAGGGTCGTAGTGTGGTGTTCCAGGATGGTGCGAAGAACGAGTCGTGTTGCAACACGGGTCCCGCTGGAGCGAGTTGACGCTGGGCAAGGTGTTGCTGGTTGGTGATCGAGGCGACGGCCGTGATAGGTGGTGCGTTGAGTCATCGTTGGTGAATTGCAAGTGATTGTGCTACCGAGATTACTGTGGGCGAGATGGTGCGCCGTCGAAGTTGAATGATTCGCTGGCTGGTTCTTCTGGTGCTGGGACGGAGTGTTTACTGAGCGTGAGAGCTAACGTACCAAGCTGTTCTTGAGTAGTGGCAAGTTCTTTGAGTTGCTGAGTTTCCAGCTCGGTTAATTTGCCTTGGAGCTGTTGACGTGATGCGAGCCTGGCCGTCTGCTCGAACACGGCTTGT
>CAZITS010000653.1:0-3924 GCA_964542185.1 uncultured Pirellulaceae bacterium | reverse complement strand
GGGCCCGTAGCTCAGCGGTTAGAGCAGGGGACTCATAATCCCTTGGTCGGAGGTTCGAATCCTTCCGGGCCTACTAGACTTATGACGATTCGCTGCGCGAATATGCCTAGGTACCGTCTACGTTAAGCCAAAACAACAAATGAAGGGATAAAATGACGAAGCTGCCAGATGAATTCGTAAAGAAGACAAAAAAACGCTGTTATCGGTTGTCATCGCTGTAGCGATCGCAGTCCCGGTCAGAGCGGCCCTATTCTCGACCTATCGCGCAAAAACGGACGCTGTGAGTCCTGAGGTTCCCAAAGGGAGCTACGTGTTTGTGTACAAACTCGCAACGTCATTCAGGTCCGGCGATATTGTGGTATATCGTGGTCAGGACAAAGCCATGCTCGGTCGCGTGATGGACTTTGACAAATCCACGGGCATCATTCGCGTGGAGCGTCGTGATGGAAATCCAAAGGAGTTGTCGCCAACCACTGTCATCGGGCGGGCGGTTCTTAACACCCGATAACAGTCTTGTAGCGCAACAAGTCGAGCAGCACCACGACACTGTTGATTGAATACTGCTGCTAAGAAATGAGGGCCTCAACGACTCGGCCCTGTGCCACGAGGGGAACAGGTCGGTTCAGACGATCGGGAATCGTCGTCGCCGGGTCAACACCCAACAGATGATATGCGGTCGCCAAAATATCTTCTGGAGTCACCGGACGGTCTTTGACAAAAGCAGCTTGTGGATCGGACATTCCGTAAGCCATTCCCGCACCGACACCAGCACCAGCCAGCATCACACTGTAGGCTTTCGACCAGTGATCGCGCCCGCTGCTCCCCTGCGGTTTGACTTTCACCGTGGGCGTCCTGCCATGCTCGGTCAAACACAACACGAGCGTGTCTTCGAGCATCCCACGTTGTTCAAGATCCAAGAGTAACGAGCTGACCGCAGCATCAAAGCCGGGCAGCAGTTCGTCGCCGAGACGCGAGAAATGGTTGAAGTGGGTGTCCCAGGCAGTGTTGACGACTTTGTATTCATCCCAGAACACCGAAACCAGCTCGACACCCGCCTCCAGAAGTCGGCGCGCGGTCAAGGTGGCCTGGCCAAACAGAGTCATCCCGTATTGCTCGCGCAATGCAGGCGGTTCCTGCCCAACATCCAACGCGGTGCGGAGCTTGCGGGAACTCATAAGTGAAAACGCCATTTGCTGAAATCGATCGAGCCCCTGGGCCGCCACACTGTCACCGAGCTGACGTTGCTGGTTTTCCAACTGGGCAACGAGACCGCGACGCTGGTCGAGGCGATCAAGTGTAATGGCTGGCCGCAAGCGAACATCCTCCGAAACACGCAAGCGACTCTCTGAAGTAATGCCACAAAATGGATCCTGGACATCGACTCCGTTCAAACGATTAAAGAACGAAATTCGATTCACCGTCCGGGTTGGTTTCCCCTGAAACTCCGTCCACACAGGGTCGTAACCATCCCCCAGAAAAGCACCGTAGGGACCCGCGCGACGAAACACCGGAGAGTAGGTACTAAACCGAAAGGGGAGCCCCATATTTCGAGGAACTTGCGCGGTTTCAACAACCGCTCCGTCCGCCCTGCGTCTTTGGTCGGCGAGATAGTCGAGTACACTGGCAAAAAAAGGATGATGCCGGTCGTCCTCCGGATTCGTCTCACTGGAAAAATCTACGGTCGGATGTCCCGTCAATGTGTAAGCATTGGAATGGTTGTTGTAGTCATGGGACATCGACCGAACAATCGCGAGCCGATCGGTTACCTGGGCCAACTTGGGCAGCTGATCGCATATCTGAATCCCCGGCACCGCGGTTGAGGTCGCCCCCCACTTGCCCCGCACCTCGGCCGCCGCATCCGGCTTTGGGTCCCAGGTCTCCAACTGAGACGCAGCGCCTTGCAAATACAAGAGGAGGACGCGTTTGGCTCGTCCCCAGCCGGGCTTCGCAACCTGCGCCCCCTGTAGCGTGCGCAGACGCATCAAGTCAGGCCAACTCAAACCAAGCATGGCGAGACCACCGGCACGCATGACTTCGCGTCGGTGGAGTCTGGTCGCATGACTGGTTGAGCCCAAAACGTGCAACATGTCGGGCACCCGAATTCCAGACACAGTGGACGAAAAAAATACGGGTGGCGCCGGGTTGCTATATAGGTGCGGCCTGCCCCAATCCGCATTCTATCACGCGTGGCTCCGCACCGTCGCAGGCAGCCAACAAAACAAACTGCAGCTCGCGTCGACCGGTTCAGCTCTTAGCTGGCCTTTCTCTCGGAGGAAGACCGCGATTATTCCGGTGCTCCAAATGTCTCCAGCGCCATTTGTTTGATTCCCTTCAGGTCTACCTTGCCAGTCCCCAGAATCGGAATCTCCTGAACCTGATGAAAACTGTCTGTCGATGGAATATTGATATTCGGTTCCCCGGCATCGCTCAGTGCCTGCCGTAATTCGTCGACCGACTGGGACAACTCGAGGTGAAGCACAATCAAACGCTCCCCCTTCCTTTTGTCAGGGACCGCGGTGACCGCCAGCAACAGCCCGTCCTCCTGACTCATTCCAGCCGCATCATTCAAAATCTCCTCGATTTTGACATGAGGTACCATTTCACCGCCGATCTTCGAGAAACGACTCTGACGCCCTGTAATCTTGATAAACCCGTCTTCATCGATCAACGCGATGTCACCGGTCCGGTACCAACCGTCCTGGATTACTTCAGCCGTAAGGTCTTCGCGACCGTAGTAACCTTTCATCACGTTGGGCCCTTTGATCATCAGCATTCCTGGAACCGCGGCACCCAAGTCAACACCCGTATCGGGGTCCACGATTTTGGCGCTGACACCCGGGATCGGTCGACCAACCGTACCTTCCTTTACACCCGAATCTTCAGCATCTATCGCGCGGCTGGGTGGAATGTTCACCGAAACCAATGGTGACAATTCAGTCGTACCGTATCCCTCGACCGGACGCACACCAAACTTCTCCTCAAAAGCATCGCACAGTTCAACGGGTAACTTTTCGGCACCGGCAACCACGACATCGAGCCTGGCAAATTGCTCTTTTTCACAGCGACGGAGGTAATTACGCAAGAACGTGGGAGTTGCCACCAGCACGGTCGCATCATGCTTCTGCGCCAGCGGCCCAATCTTGCGACTCTCAGTGGGGTCATTGTGATAGACCCCTTTAATATCAAGCGCCATGACAGTCCAGATCGTCACCGTATATCCCATCGAGTGAAAGAACGGCAGGATCCCAATAACCACATCCTCTGAACTTAGATTTACCAGGTGATTAATCGCAGAAACGTTCGATGCGACATTCGCATAAGTCAACATCACACCCTTGGGCGTACCGGTCGATCCCGACGTAAAAATGATCGTCGCCACGTCATCTGCCTTGAGTGCCTTTAATCCAAGCCACCACTCCAAGAGCCCCGCCGGTATCAGGTAAGTCTGTAAACCTGCGACCAGCTTGTTGCCCAGACTGGCAATCTTGTCTTTGGCATCCTCGAGGTACACCAGTTCTGCATCAAGGTTCGTGTAATCGGTCTTCCGCTTGTTCTTCAGTGTCTCGACAAACTTTTTGGATGTCAGCACATGCGTAATACCGGCCGCCTTCAAGCAGCCATTCATTACCTCGGGGGTCACCGTATAATTCAGATTCACCGAGACACGGCGATCCAGCGCGAGCGCCATGTTCATTACGACACCACCTATGCCAGGCGGCAACAATACGCCGACATTGGTTTCATTTGCATTCAGCAAAGAGCGCCGAAGGAACCTTCGCACTGCCAGTACTTTTCCCAGAAGTACTCCACCGGTCGCCTGCGTTCCCGTGCGGTCCTGAGGGGACGGCATCGTATCGGCAGCCTTCATCCGCGACTTGGACCGTTTGCACACCCTCACGAAATCACCGGGTAAATTCGCAGTTC
>CAZITS010000652.1:0-3943 GCA_964542185.1 uncultured Pirellulaceae bacterium | reverse complement strand
ACACCGTGCGTTTACAGCCTGACTGCCGCAAATTGCCTGCCGTGCACCAGCCGTAGTGACGATGAACTGAGAAATATCAGAACAACTGACATTCCCACAATACACCGCGTAAAGTCAATAAAAAAGGGAGCGTCTCGATGACCGAGACGACAATGAAACGGCATGAATCCAGACATGCAACAACGAGCACTTCAAACCCGCCGACAATTCTTCGGCCGTAGCGCTGTCGGAATTGGAACAGCAGCCTACGCATCGCTACTGAACCGCGATGCGACTGCGACACCAGCGAATCAGAATGAGCTACCGCTCGGCGGCTTGCCGCACCTGCCGCACTACGCAGCGAAGGCAAAGCGTGTCATTTACATGTTCATGAATGGTGCACCGACTCACACTGACTTGTTCGATTACAATCCGCTTCAACAAAAGATGCACGGGGAGCCCATTCCCGAATCGTATTTCAAGGGAAAACGATTCAGTACGATGACCGGCAACCCGGCGGGCAAGAAGGTATTGGCGCCGGTCGAGCCTTACCGGCAGTATGGCCAGTCCGGCGCATGGGTCAGTGACTTCATGAAGCACACCGGCAAAGTGGCGGATGATGTGTGCTTTATCAAGAGCATGCACACCGAGCAAGTGAACCATGCCCCTGCTGTGACATTCTTCCTGAGCGGCTCAGAGATGGCCGGCCGACCGACCCTGGGCGCGTGGTTAAGCTACGGGCTGGGCAACGACACTGATAACCTGCCGTCGTTCACAGTGATGACCTCGGTCAGCAAAGGGACAACTTGCGGGCAGATCTTTTACGATTACTACTGGGGCAGTGGATTTCTGCCTTCACGATTTCAAGGCGTCAAGTTCCGAGCTGGTGGTGACCCGGTGCTCTATTTATCGAGCCCGGCTGGTGTAACGCGTCAAGTTCGCCGAGGCATTCTCGATGACCTGGCACAGCTCAATCAACTGCAATACCAGGAATTCGGTGATCCGGAGATTCAAACACGCATCGCGCAGTACGAAATGGCCTACAAGATGCAAGCCAGTGTCCCGGAGCTGACCGATATTTCTGACGAGCCCCAACATGTGCTCGACATGTACGGGGCCGATGTAAAGGAACGCGGCACGTTCGCACATCATTGCCTGATGGCGCGACGACTGGCCGAACGGGGAGTTCGCTTCATTCAGCTGATGCACGCGGGCTGGGATCAGCACGGCAGCTTGACCACCGAACTCTACAATCAAACGCGCGACACGGACCAGCCGTCGGCCGGTCTGTTACGCGACTTGAAACAACGCGGCATGCTCGAAGACACACTGCTTATCTGGGGCGGCGAATTCGGCCGCACTCCGTTCTTGCAGGGCGACATCAACAACCGGCCCAAGTGGGGCCGGGATCACCACCCATACGCCTTCACGATCTGGATGGCGGGTGGCGGTATCAAGCCAGGTATGACCTACGGTGCATCGGATGACCTCGGCATGAACGCCGTGCAGGATCGCGTCCACGTGCATGACTTCCAGGCCACAATTCTGCACCTGCTCGGGATCGATCATGAGCAACTGACGTTCAAGCATCAAGGCCGACGACATCGCCTGACGGATGTGCACGGGAACATCGTACGTGGCATCCTGGCATGACTCGACTGGCCACCGGTCTCCAGATATGTTCCCGGCTTCCGCACCTTCTTCCGCTGGGTCTGCTACACCCAGGACAGGGATGTTCGGCGTGAAACCTGGCAGTGGACCCATTGCAACAAACTGATCCGCGGGGTGAAGCAGATGAACGCTTGCCCGCCATATATCAGTGGCGAAGCGATAGCCACCAGCAAGTCACACGACCCGCAGCCCAAATGAACTCATGGCATGAGCAACCTATCAGGGCATGCAAACACCAGTGATGATGTGACCGACTGAGTCAGCCTGAACCGTGGCTGGCAGACTCGCCCTGGCGTTGTTCCCGCTAGTGCTCCAATGGTCCGAACAGCGTTTCTGTGGTGCCGAGTCGATAGCCGAATTTGGCAACGTGCATTCGCCCTTCCTGGGATGCTGCGTTGGGGCCAAACGCGATGTTAGCCAGGGTTTGACTGCGCACCTGGAACTCGTGAAACGGTAATTTAATGAGTTCTGTGCCATCGACAGAGAGTGTGACGCTACCAGAGCGACCACCTGCATGGGACACGCGATACCAGTGAAATGCAGACATGGTATCCAGCGGAACAGATTTGAGAACGATGTGCTGAGCGCCCTTGGTTGTCATCAGGCCGACAGCCGTGCTACTCAGGTACAGCGACACGTTACGGCCAGCTGGTGGCTGCATCGGCGTCGCAAACCCGTAATTCGGTTCGGTACCTTGATCCGCGATCCGCGCCCACATTTCCAGACACCAGTTTGTGGCGTCGTTCCAATTGGCCTCTTTAGAGAAAGCGGCACTGGTCTTCGCACCGCCGACGCTGTGCAGGTCAAGATAGGTCAGTGCATTTTCACGAGCCAGGCGATAGCCGGACGCTCGGCCCACCATTTTGAATCGCTGGGAGCTGCGTGTGCGGGGGTCACTGGGAAGACGGCCACCATCGGCCGTCGGGTCATAGATGACGGTATTGGCCTGACTTGGGTCAACCGCCAGGTAGGAATAGAGGTCAGCGTTGCGGAGGTAAAATCGCAAACGCTTCTCCATGGCTGCTTTCTGCGGCGTGAATGCTCTCGTCTGCCACCTTAAGACGTGCCGCACTTCGTCTCCTTGAAACTGCAGACACTCCTTTCGTGAGAAACCCTCGAGTGTTCGGCCCAAGTCGTCAACGATCTCAGCAACAACATATCCACCATCGTGCGTGCTGGCATTAATCGTTACGCTCGGTGTTTCCAGGTTCTCTGCCCGCGTAATCAACTGACCCTCTAACGACTCGGCTCGCATCGAACAGAATCCGTCGAGCCTCAGGGTGGCCAGACCGATGGCCGCGGAGTTATTGGATACCGGTGAATTGTGAGGCCGCTTCCAGCCACCGTAGTAAAAATAGAGCTTGTCACCGACGACGACCGGTGCGCGCGCCGAGACGACCATGGAGCCATCAAATTCGCCGTCTCGGCCAACCGGGATAAAACGATCTCGGGCAGGAGTGCGATTCCAGCGAATGAGATCTCGGCTCCAGGCAAACTGAACGTCCATGGTACAGGGACTGTTTTTTTCGGCGACACCAAGAGCCTCATCCGTCGCGCGGCGATCTTTGGGCCAGCGGGCATGATAGATCCAGGGCAGGCCGAGGTAGTAGCCCTGGTACGGAAACACCGGCATGCCGTAGAGCTGCGTGGCATCCGGATCCAGGTCATCGGCGAACATCACCGCGTCTGGCGTCGGTTTTGTCCAGGCCAAACCATCCTCCGAAGTCGCCACTCCGACTGCACGGCCGCGTTCGGTCACCGTCTTCAAGGTAGCCACGTAACGGCCGCGATAGGGGTCGTGAAACACGTTGACCACGTCTCCGCAACCAAACAGACCTTGCCCTTCTTTCAGCGGTGCAAAAGTCCAACTCAAACCATCGGGAGAGAATGCCACACGCGGCACATAGAACTCATACGAAAAGCAATAGAGTGCATAGCGCTTCATCGGATCACGATGCCATGGCTGATGGATGACACTCGGATTGTGGCACTGCCCGAAATCAAACGGTGGTGTTTGACTCAGCCCAAACGAGCGCGTGGCAAACAGATTATTCTGTTTCGAGCCACGGTAATCGATAAGGCCCAGCGACGGCTTGGTCCACAGCAAGCCATCTTCGGACTCCGCGTAGCTATTCCACGTACCTTCCGGATTCTGGTGGTGATACCACATCCGCAGGCGCCCACCTTCGTACATCACCGTTCCATAGAGATAGGGTCCAGCCCCTTCCCACGCTTTGTCTTTAATCAGCAGAGGGTTCCGGGGGTGTTTTGTCACGGCGTGAAAGACACGCTT
>CAZITS010000651.1:0-3950 GCA_964542185.1 uncultured Pirellulaceae bacterium | reverse complement strand
GAGCGAATTTCCGGTCTCTAATAAAGGCATCAAAGAGGCCGTTCCAGGTCCATTGCCGATCCCGCCAGGGGACCGGGGCACGGTCTTTCGCATTGTCGAATTTCCGCCGGAGCAGGAGGAATCCGCAAACACAGAGGCGGTGCAAAACTATCTGCGGAATCAGGGTGCGGTCACACCAGAGCGGGCACGGCATCCAGGTATGCATAAGACGCATACGGTTGATTACGCGGTTGTTCTTTCAGGCAGGGTTGATCTGCTGCTGGACGAACAGGAAGTGACGCTGCAGGCGGGCGACACCGTGGTGCAACGGGGGACGTTTCACGCGTGGGCCAATCGTTATGCCGACCCATGCCTGGTTGCATTCATTTTGGTAGCGGCAGACCCCGCCCCTTAGTCGCGGTGTGCCGTGGCGGTATCCAGCTGGCAAGCCAAACCAGCTAAACCTCGGTGAGCCGGTCTTTGGCATCGCCGAATTCCTGGAGTCGCAATCCCATACGGTCCATCAGGGACAGGTAGAGACCGCATAATCGGCGTTCTTCATCAGGTCGGCCCTGGAAGTCAAGAACGCGCCCCGTCTCCAGTGTTCCACGCAGGCCGCCCACCGTGAGCACCGGAAGTTTACTGTTGTCATGCGCCTGTCCGGACCACATGTTGTTGACAAAGTACAGCAAGCTGTTGTCCAGTACCGTGGTCTCACCTTCTGGCATCGCCTGCAGGCGTTGGGCCAGGTAAGCGAGTTGCTCGACATAGTAGGTCGAGATCCGCTCGTAGTCGATTTCGGTATCTTTATGGGATGCGAAATGATGTGAGATGCGGACATTCAGGAAAGGGTAGACGAGGCTGGAGATGTCGCGGCACATGAGCAGCGTACCGATCCGTGTTTTGTCCGTTTGGAAGGCCATCGCGATAATGTCGCACATGAGTTTCATGTGCTCGCGGATGTCCTCGGGCATGCCGTTGTCGGGCCGCGGCATCGTGAAAATCGGTTGGCCTTTGTCGCGGGCGCGAAGTTCAGCACGGTCTTTCAAGGCCCGCATCCGCTCCACCCGTTTCTCGACGTCACGTACACTGATCAGGAATTCGTCAAGTTTGGCGCGATCGGCAGTGCTGACTTTGCGTTGCAAATCTTTGGCATCTTCGAGAACGCGGTCGAGGATGCTCTGCGTCCGGCGACTTCCCTTGTTGTCGAAGAGATTGTCAAATGCGAGTGAGGGATAGACCTCCATGGGCACAGGAGCTGTGATGTCGCGCCAGGATATGTGTGAGCTATAGGCCATCGAAAAGTTGGTTTCGTGGTAGCCTGTGACGGGTTGCTCACATCCCAACACGATGCTTCCCTGTAATGTCTGTTCTTCCAGATGGCGCGCCAACATCTGGTCAACGGAAATACCTCCCTTGAGCTCAGCACCTTTTTGGAGTGACGCACCAGAAAGAATGTTGCCGGTCATGCCCGGATGGATTCCCACGCCGGTCGCATTCTTGTTGAATAGCCCGGAAATGACGTTGAGCTTTTCTTTGAAGGGGTCCAGTGGCTTCAGGCAATTGCCCAATTGCATTTCTTTTCCGGAGCCTTTCGCGTACCACTCGGTCTGATGGACACCATTGCCCATAAACAAGGCCGCGAACCGTTGGGGCGGAGCCGCGGCGGCGTCCTTGCCCCAGACGGGGAGTGATTCGAGCCAAGGTAAAGACATCACCACTCCCGTACCCCGCAGAAACGTGCGGCGACTTACGAGCTCTTTGTGTTGTGGCATGGGTGTCTTCTCCGGGGTGGTGGGGTCGGCCCTATTGGCATCCTAACGAAGCGGAGTAGGCTTGGGCAACACTGGTTAGTTGCCCGGCTGCGCCGCGGGGCGTTTTGTCAGAAACTGTCGACTGGTCACAATCACCTCAACCAGGCTGCTGAATTTACCGTCTGTTGCTGCCAACGCCTCCGTCATGCGGTTAAGCGTCGGGTCGTCTGACAAGAGGAGTGTGCGACCGAGCCCATACGCCAGCATCTTTTTGCACAGCGTGGCACGCAATTGTGCCTTGCGGTGTTCCTCGAGGTAGGTGCGCAGTGCTGGCAGTCCCTCACCAGCACTCCCATCAGGAAATTCGGTGCGGGTCTCGACAGGACGCCCCCCCAGATCATGGGTGCGGAGTTCACCGATGGGGCCGTATGCTTCAAATGCAAGGCCGGCAAAGTCAAATTTGTCGTGACACGCTGCGCAGCTTTTTTGCTCCCGGTGCAGTTGCAAGACCTCACGCAGCGTCTTGTCGCCAAGCGCCGATTCGTCACGGGGTAGTTCGGGAACAGCCGGTGGTGGAGGGGGGATCCGCTCGCCCAGAACTTGTTTGACGATCCAGTAGCCACGTTTGACGGGACTGGTCCGCAAGCCAGGTGCATTTTTGGTGAGGAAAACCGCCATCGGCAGCAGGCCGCCGCGCCCATACGGCTGCGCATCGTCAATGCGGATCCAGGCTGTCGACGCGGTATCCGCGCCTGAATATGGGATGCCATAGTGCTCCGCCAAGCGTGTATCGACAAAGGTGTGACGGGCGAAAAAGATATCGTCGATAGACCGGTCACGACGAATCAGGTCTGTCAGGAAGCGGACAGGTTCCTGATACATCGACTCACGCAGGTCGTCAGTGAACTGCGTGAAGCGTGTGCGGTCAACCGCGACGTGATTGCGGAATTGGTGGAAGCCCAGCCATTGGCCGCCGAATTCGGCGGCCAAGGCAGTCGCGCGCTCATCTTTGAGCATCCGCCGCGCCTGTTTGGCCAGGATTGATGGAGTTTGCAGGTCGCCGCGTTCGGCCAGCCGAAGCAGTTCAGCGTCTGGCATGCTCGACCAGAGGAAATAGCTGAGACGGTTGGCTAAGGCATAGCTGGTGAGTCGATGGTCGTCGGCAGCCGGTGCGACGAGATCGACACGGTAACAAAAATGGGGTGAGACGAGAATGCTGGTGGCGACGTCGCGGATGGCTTGTTCGTGACTGAGTCCACGCTGTTCGTGTAGCACCCGGTAGAAGTCGAGGAGCCGCGCCTGTTCAGTTGATGTCACGGGACGCCGCCAGGCCTGGCTGGCAAACCGAAGGAGCGCGGACAGGTGGTGTGACTCGGCGGCAGCAACCAGGGTGGCATTCGCCTGAATGCGCGTGGAGATGGTCGAAAAATAGCTCGCAATCTCGGCGATCGCTTCATCGGTGAGTTTCCGTTCACGAACGGCTGCCACGTACAGTTTGGAAAACTTCTCTATGGTCGCGGGCGATGTTGCCGTACGATCTTCTCCGCGCAGAAAGTCAAACTCAGCGGCCGTAATGACCTCGCGCCCCTCAGCGCGTTCAAAATAGATGTAGTCCTGGAACTGGCGTTCCAGCGCATTGGTTACGAAAAACAGTTCTTCCCACATCTGATCGATCTCGGACTGTTGAGTGGGACTGAGAACCAGGTCGTAGAGCGGGCGGTCATCACGGTAGTAGCCCACTTGCAAATGAAAACCAGCACCCAGTAGCCGGCCCTTGTTTTGATCCTTGAAGGGGAGGTTCATTCTTCCCCGCTCTGTGCGCACGAACGTGTCTGGAAAAGTGTTGCAGAACTGTTCTATGGCACTGCGCAGGTCCGCGTTCTGACGCTCATCGTCGGTCATAGTGCCGGTGCGTCGTTGCTCCGCAATCAAGCGGTTCTTCCAGAGCACGCCTGGTTGGGTGGTCGGGTTTAGCTGAGGTATCAATACGGAGGGAAAAACGGAAACGCGTTTAGCACGTTCCTGGAGAATCCAATCGCGGATGTGTTCGGCGGCGGGGACGGGGCCGTTGGGTTCGTCATTGGAGGGCGCCGGCATAGCCAGCCATTTCGAACGTAGCTCGGCGACGGGTCCGTAGTGGTTCTGGTCGCCTTCCAGCAACGCGTGCAACGTAATCAAGTACTTGGGGCTAATGTGCAGTGATACGGCGATTTCCGG
>CAZITS010000650.1:0-3961 GCA_964542185.1 uncultured Pirellulaceae bacterium | reverse complement strand
TCAAAGCGGCCGGCGCACTGCACGCCCAACTCGTGGTACTTTAGTCACTTCGATACGATCTATTGCGTCAAGCATGCCAGTGATCGATCCAGCGGAAAACGCTGGTTTCTCGCCAGATGGTCAAGAAAACACCGTTTCCCTCGATGCTATAGGATGTGGATACTACGAAAAACGCCTGCATTTGCGCGCAATTGGTAGTACACGGCTCAACGGAGAAGTACAATGCAATTCGTAAGCGGAAGCCCCGTCAACAGTTACGCAGTGACTCGGCACCTGCTACCGCGATCCGGCGGGTACGCATTGGAAGCGACTCGCGACCTGGAAAAACAGGTCGGCCAGATCAAGCAGGAGACATTGACGCCATCTTCTGCTGCAGTTGAAAACGCAGCCAGTGAGTTTGAAACCTTGTTTGCCAACTTGCTACTCAAGGAGATGCGCAAGACTTTGGAACCAGAAACCCTGTTTGGTAAAGACCCAGGCGACGTCTACGGGGGCCTGTTCGACATGTTCTTGGGACAAGCCGTGGCGCAAGCGGGCGGCCTGGGGGTGGGTGCTATGGTTCGGTCGTATCTGGAGACACAACCAAAATGAGTGGCACCCTGGAACAGGAGTATCACGATCGGCAGCAAACGTGTGTCGACGTGTTTCTGGACCACATGCAGCGTGAAGAAGCGGCTCTGGAAGCAACATTGGAGAAGCTCCGCAATAGTCGTTGCGCACTACTGAAGCGCGACCTGCCTGAGCTGCACCAGACGTTTTCGGTACTCAATGAATCCCTGCAGGTGGCCGAGAAGATGCGTCCGCGACGCGAACAATTAATGGAGGAAATTGTTGCCTCCTACGGCTCGGCAGACGTCCCTCGTACATTACGATCGGTAGCAGCCTTGTTGCCGGAAGAGCCGCGCCAACGGTTGCTTTCCTGCCGCGCACGCCTCAATACGCTGGCCGCGGAAATCAATCGCCTGAATGTGGCCAACTCGACGCTTGTGCGGCATTCGTTGGACCTGGTGCAAGCGATCCTGGAAAAAGTGTCGGGAAGGACCCCCGGCAACAAGAGCTATGCGGCCACTGGACGACGGGAGGAGACGTCGGACGGACCCCTGTTTGAACTGGATGGTTAACTATGACGGCGTTTTCGACGGCACTCTCTGCGCTACAAACAAGTCAGCGCGCGCTCCAGATCATCGGTAACAACATTTCCAACATGAGTACGCCTGGTTACCATCGCCAGGATGTCCAGCTGGGACCGTCTCAAAATACGGGATCATCCGCAGGACAAGGGGTGGGTGTCCAAGAGATCCGGCGCGCGCGCGACGAAGTCCTGGAAGTGGCGCTCACAGAACATATCTTTGAAGCCGAAAAGACGGCAACCAAACTGCAGGGATTACGTCAAATTGAGACGCTCTTTCCGGTGGACGCGGAATCACTCGGAGACCGTGTGGAGGGACTGTTCAATGAAATGGCAGAACTCACCAACCAACCGGATAGCACGACGGGGCGCTGGAAAGTAATCCACAAAGCGAGCTCCCTGACCGACGAATTCAACACATTCGCCAATCGACTCAATGAAGTCCGCGCCGGCTATACACCCAAACTACGCTCGATTGTCAACCAGATCAATAGTTATGGGTCGTCCATCGCTGACCTGAACGCCGAGATCATCCGTCAGACGGTACGCGGTGTCGAATCCCATGATTTGGCGGACCAACGTGACGGACTGATCAACCGGCTGGCCGAGCTGGTCGATGTGAATGTCACTTGGAAAGCCGATGGCAGTGCAACCGTCCTCGCGGGAGACGCCACCCTGGTGCAGGGAGAAATTGCGCAAGAGCTTGATCTGCAGATGAGCGCAGGCGGTGTCACGGAAATTCTGATCAAGGATACGGATCAGTCCGTTACCGTTTCCAGTGGACAATTAGGTGGTCTTCTCGAGTTACTCGGTACCACCGTGCCCGGCATACAGGAGCAGATCAATGAGCTGGCCGGCTCGTTAATTCAGTCCATCGATAGCGTTCATGCACAAGGGGTTGGGGTCGATGGAATCTTCGGACAGCTCCGTGGGCAACGTGCTGTCGAAGACGTCAACGCCACACTGTTGGAAACAGATACCGCCTTTCCCATCACCGCGGGATCCTTGTTCGTCGCTGTCACCGAGGAAGCCAGTGGCGACCGGCGGATTACGGAAATCGCCGTAGATCCGGAAACCCAGAGCCTCCAGGATCTGGCAACCCAGCTGAGCGGTATCGACCACCTCCAGGCGGCAGTCAACGCAGAAGCGGGTACTTTGACCATCTTCGCTGAGTCGGGATATGGATTCGACTTTAGCGGAGGATACGAGACGACTCCCGACCGGACTGACTTCAACGGATCGGCAACGGTTCAGATGAATGGTATTTACAAGGGGATCCAGAACGACGAACTCCAGTTCACAATTCAGGGAAGTGGTACCGTCGGCAGCACGGATGGACTGGAAGTGCTTGTGACGGACCAGAATGGCGCCCGCGTCACAGCCCTGGATATTGGCAGTGGGTACCAACCGGGCAATGCACTGGATGTGGTCAATGGAGTCCAAATTCAATTTGGTGCGGGCACAGTTAACGACGGCGACCAGATCGCGAGTCCTCTTGTCTCAAATTCCGACAACTCTGGTGTGTTAACCGCGCTTGGCTTGAACACGATGTTCGTCGGAAGCGATGCGGCTACGATCAGCGTCTCTGCCGAATTGGAAGAGCGACCGAGTCGACTGGCCTCATCACGCAGCGGTGACGCCGGAGATGGTACCAACCTCTCTTTGTTGATCGGGCTGCGTGAGCAGCTGGCGATGCGCAGCGGCCAACAAACCTATTCAGAGTTCTTTACCCAATTAGTCGTCGACGTCGGCAGTGAAGTCCAGGAATCGGAACGACTTGAGGAAACACAAAAACTGCTCGGACAGCAGCTGGAATCTGAATGGGAGAGCATCGCCGGCGTCGATCCCAATGAAGAACTGGTCAAGATGATCCAGTTCCAACGGATGTTCGAAAACGCGGCCCACGTGATCCGCGCCCAACAGGAAATGCATGACACGCTGCTGAACGTAGTTGGACCCCTTTGATGCACTCCAGGCAATTGGCCTTATCAGTTACGCTTCACTTTGCTGCACTTGACTCACCAGTATTGATCACCCGCCCAGGAACACCACCATGCCGCTTCGCGTGACACCCCAAACGCAACGCAGTCAAACGCTGCACCGGGTGCAGCAAACCAACCGCAAGCTGAGTGACTTGACAGCGGAAGTCGGTTCTGGGCGCCGCTTGCGGGTGCCTTCCGACCACCCTACAGACCTGGGTGTGGTCCTGGCCAATCGCGTCGAATTGTCACGGTTGGACGTCAACCTGCAGAACATCCGTTCAGCCTCATCGACCGTCGAGTTCAGTGTGCAGATGCTGCGCGAAGCCAACGGCATTCTCGATAAGGTCGCATCCACGATCGCAGAAGCGAAGTCGGGCACCGGCGCTACCGGAGAGACCGTGGCAACGCGCATCGATCAGTTGCTGGAACGTTTCCTGGAAATCGCCAACACCAAACAGGCCGGCCGGCATTTGTTTTCCGGTACCTCCAGTAATACACCCTACGAAGTGGATACCTCCAATGCCGGAGGCTCGATGCAACGGATTGTGTATCACGGCAACCAACACGAATCGGCTGTCATGATC
Organism: uncultured Pirellulaceae bacterium; assembly: GCA_964542185.1. Taxonomy (GTDB): domain Bacteria; phylum Planctomycetota; class Planctomycetia; order Pirellulales; family Pirellulaceae; genus UBA9264. The sequence continues at coordinate 266 of CAZITS010000650.1, read as the reverse complement.
GGTACCGGGCGCGAGGTCTCCACCCATATTCCGGGCTCCCAGATTTTCGGACCGCGGGTCCGATCCTCTGGCGAAACGCGTTTTTTTGGCAACACGGGAGTCGAATCTGGTAGTGGGACTGACAGTGGCGCGGGTCGATCGGAACTGCTGGTCCGGCACACGACAACCAGTTACGCCAACGGATCGGGAGTCGCTGCGGGTCTCTCCTCACCAACGGGGGATACCGTTCTAGGCCAGCTCGGTACACACCAACTGACGATTGTAGA
>CAZITS010000649.1:0-3964 GCA_964542185.1 uncultured Pirellulaceae bacterium | reverse complement strand
GAACTCCAGTACTACCTGCAAAAAATCTCCGCCGCAACTCTCCCCATCGTCCGCGAAGGCTGCCCCGTTGCAGGAAACCGAATTCTAGTCGGAGAAAGCGTAGCCACCCGCGCACTGGCGATCCCGGCAACTCCCCTGGCCCATCAAGAATACCTGATACAGACCGCTCCAGGTGTGTTGGTGTTACTGGGGCACGACGGCCCCGAATTCTCTCAGGTCGACTACCAGTCCTACGGCAGCTTGTACAAAGCCGCAGCTCAACCGATTGGGACATGCTACGCCGCGCATGCGTTCCTGGAAAACCAACTGGGGGTGAAGTGGTACCTGCCCAACGAGGCACTCGGTGAAGTCGTACCGCAGACCCCGGACATCCGTGTCGCGGCTCTATCGATTCGTCGTCGCCCCGACCTCCCGGTCCGTTCGATCTACCCGCTATTCATCAACACTGAAAAGTTGACCTTCAGCCAGTGGGACCAACGCCAGAAATTCCAGGCCACGTGGGTCAATCCGCGCACGAGTCTGCTGTATTGGATTCGCAATCGCATGTGGGGCGGCCAGCAACATAATGCCAACCACTCGTTCAACTATTTCGACAAGCAATTCGGCAACTCGCACCCCGAGTGGTTCAGCACCAAGAGCTTCACGCGGATGCAGCAACTGAACTACCAGATGGAGGTGCAGCCGTGCCTGACCGCCACAGGGTTTCGGGAACAAGTGGTCGCCATCGCGCGCGATTACTTTGCCGGCCGGCCCGAGCCTTTTCCCGGCGCGTACCGCGGTGCGGAGGGACGCTTCTTTTCGGTCATGCCCAACGACAACACGAACATGTGCGGATGTCCCGACTGTCGCCCACGGTATCGACCCGGAATTGGTCCCGCGGGAAACGCCAGCCATTACGTCTGGCAATTCGTCAACGAGGTGGCCCGCGAGGTCCGCAAGACGCACCCGCAGGCCATGATTTCCAACTGCGCCTACTTCAACTACACGGTCCCGCCGGAGGGGTTGATTTTCGAGCCCAACGTAGCGGTTGAGTTCTGCAAGTTCTACACGTACTACGCCGACCCCAATGCACAACGCCGCGACCACCTGCGCATCGCCAAGTTTGTCGACCAGAACCAGGTTCGCTTCTTTACCACCTGGGAGTACCTGCTCAAGCCGGAGATGACCGACTGGGCATTCCCCTGCCTGGTTCCACATGTGCATGTGACAGATGTGCACAGCTTGCAGAAAATCGGCGGATTCCAGGGGGGCAAACTCCAGTACCTCTACCTGCAAACCTACAACGGAACGCGTCCGGCCGGCGTGGCACAGGCCAGTCCGGTACTGGATTTCATGAACCTCTACTGGCGGATGAAGCTCTACGACGATACGACGATCGATATCGATGTCGCCCTCGACGAATACTACCGGTCTTTTTTCGGGCCAGGGGCCCCAGCCATGAAGGCCTTCTACACGGCGATCGAGAATCGCTGGCTGCGTCTGGGTGGCGGCCACGACTCCCGGTCGTGGTGGAACCGGCTGGGAACGCGTGCGTTTCTCAGCGGTCTGCAACGCACGCTGGCGCAGGCGCGCGAGGCGACCGCGGTCAAAACCGTCTACCGCCGGCGTGTGGACCTGATTGACGAGGGAATCCTGCAGCACATGGTCAAGGGCCGCGCACGCTATGAAACCACCGCCCTTGCCGAGGCAGCACCAGTCGCTACCAGCGGAGTAGCGCGGGCACCGGAGGAGATCCCGACCACCAGGTGGAATCTGGACTCGACGTGGGCCACCGCGCCTGTACAACGCATCACCAGGACCCTGAAAAACGAGCCCGTCCCGCAGCAAACGGACTTTCAATTAGCCTGGGACGACAAGTGGCTGTACCTCAAGGCGTGGTGTCATGAACCATTGGTTGCGCAGCTCAAGGCGAACACGCGCGATCCGGATATAGGCGGCTTCAGTGACGACTCGATCGAGCTGTTCTTCGATCCCACCGGCCTGGGAACGACCTACTATCAGTTCTGTATCACCAGTCGCGGCGTGGTCTACGACGCCCAGGAGACTCCCAAAGCGATCGGGGCCACGGCAAATATCAACTGGAACTCCGGGATCAAAGTGCGCACCGAGGTGGGTGAGCAAGGCTGGGAACTACGGGCAGCGCTCCCCTGGCAGAGCCTGGCCCAACAACCTCCCCGGGCCGGTTCCACCTGGCGATTCAACCTCTGCCGCAACCGGTTCACCGAGACAGAGCAACCGCCCTACTCCGCCTGGTCGCCGAGTCCCGCTGGCTTCCGAGCCCCCGACCAATTCGGATTGATCACTCTCAATGATGCCGAGGACCGGGGCCGCCTGGTCTGGCACTGCGACTTCTCCAGCCCGGCCTTTGGAGCAAACGGCACTACAGCCCCCCTGTTCGGCCGCAACGGCTGGTACGAAAACACCCGCTATGCCAACCGAGGATGGGACACATCGCTGTCGGTGATCGGCAGCGGGTCCGATCGCAGGGCCTGGTGCGACATCAATACAACCTGTCCGAGTGATGTACTACCGATGCACGCGGTGCAAGTGACCCCCGGAGTGGTGTCAGTCCAGGCTGACTTTCGGCGTGGGGCACTCCAGAATCAACCCACACTGTCCATTGCCGACCTCACTGGGAAACCAATCGCCGTGGCGCATGCCTGGGCCAATCGGGCTGACTTGATGGCGATCGAGTTGCCCAACGACCGCCGCAACTTTGCCGACGCCGATCATGGACTGGGTAACCTGACTGCACCCGGCGAGTGGTTCGGTCTGAAAATTGAAGTTGATACCAAAGCGCAAACGGTCAACGTGTCGGTGCGCCGGGGCCGTGGACGCGGACGCTGGGTGTCACTCAACAAGCGACCACTGCCCTATTACGATACCGAGGCCAAGGGAACCAACTGGTTCCTGGGCCTGGGGACCTACAAGCAACAGACCGTCGAGAACAACTCACTGGAAATCGACAATATTCGCGTCGAACAAATGCCGGTCGCGCCCTGACGCGCACGGCGAGCGCCAGCGTGGTCACGAATATCTGGCGCACTGGGGTGGGAAAAAAATCACACCACCAGCAACACAGAAACGATCGCGGTTTTCAGACTGGGACTGTTTTTCGAGGCCAGCAAATTCCTTTCCCGGGAGACCGCGCGGCAGCTTCTTCCACTGCACGCTGGATTGACAACGCGAACCGCCTTACGACACCGTCCCAAGCCAGCACGACACAGCGACACTGCACAGCAACTCCCTGTGTCAGACCGCACTGGCCACATTCTCGCAAACGGCCACCCGCCAGACCACGAGCGTGCTATCACCGTTTCCCAGTGACAGCAGTATTACCTCAGCTTTCCCACAAATTTCCACCTCTGCCTGCCACTGGGGAAAGAGATCCTGGTAGGCTGTGTCTGAAATCAAACAGGTCGCATTTTCCCTGGGAAACGACAGCGAGAGACTCCGTATGATCCGCACCGCAATCTCCAGGCAAATCGGGGGTGTTGTCCTCACAGCGTTGGCGCTGTCATTAGCGTCGCGCCTCCCCGCTGCCGACACCAACGAACACTTTCAAATCGTCCAGCAAGGCCAAGCGACCGCCACCATCGTCGTTCCGGAAGCGGCCCCGCAGTGGACCAAAACGGCCGCGGATTGGCTGGTCAAATACGTCCAGAAATCGAGCGGCGCCACATTGCCGCTACATGTCGAAGGACAACCGCTACCAACGGGCCGGCTGATTTCGGTCGGCGCAACACGCTTGGCCAGCGAAGCCGGAATCAGCGCGGAGAACCTCAAATGGGATGCCTGTCGATTGATCGTCAAAGACCGCGTCCTGTTCCTGCTGGGGCACGACAACCCGGGAACCAAAACGCATGACTGGGTCGGCGCGCGGGGAACCAACCGGGCCGTGATTAAACTGCTGGAAGATTACGCCGGCATCCGTTGGTTTCTCCCCAGCCCACACGGGGCGCTT
>CAZITS010000648.1:0-3969 GCA_964542185.1 uncultured Pirellulaceae bacterium | reverse complement strand
CCGACCTATTTTAACTGGGACAGAGGCAGCGATCGGGAGGCGGAGGCGGAAGACGATGCCTCAACGGGGAGTAGAACCACAACGGGGAGCAAACCCGGAGGCAGCGATCGGACCGTCCCGACCGCGGCGCCGATCGCAGCGGCGGGCCCGGCAGTAGCGGTCCTTGAGTTAGATGTGTCGGCGGCCAAACTCAACAAAAAAACAGAGACGTTTGCGGTCGCGGACGTCGACGGATTTCCGCAGCTTCAGAATTGGTCGACTGTTGAGGATATCGCCTCCTGGGAATTCGAAGTGACAGCTCCCGGGGTCTACGAGGTGTGGGTTGATTATGCACACCCAGGAAATGGTGGTCGGTATCAGGTGGAGTTTGGCGGTCAGGCCCTCGATGTGGCCGTCGGTGATACGGGTGGATGGAACAAGTTCAAGCAGCTTTCCATCGGTGCGATCCTGATCGAATCGCCTGGTCGCTATAGCCTGGGAGTTCGACCGCAGGAGATTGCCGGCGGCAGTTTGATGAACCTTCGTGGAATTTCGCTGCAGCCGTCGAACCAACCGGAGGTCGTTGCACTGGGAAATGAGTGGGAATTCAGGTTTCCGCAGCAAGAGCTGCGTTACCTGCGATTTGTTGCCCAGGAGTATCTGGGGGATTCGGTCTCCATTAACCACATCGAAATTGGAGAGGTAAAGACCGGTGAGACGTACATACCGACGGAGGCGGATTTGCTCGCCTTGGCCAGTAATGAAGTTCTGGAGATTGCCGCAGGTGATACCGTTACTGCGACTTACACGGATGAACGTACCGAGTCGATCAGTAACGGTAGTCGTTTATTAACACGTGATTTGATGGCGACTTACAACAATGCGGAGATTTCTCCGATTGCCTACGACTACAACGTCGCGGCGAACGGAGTGACGACGACTTCCAGAAAAGAGCTGCTGCGCGTCGACCCCGGTGAGGAGATCGTTGTCGAGATCGTCGATTACGATCGGGATGTGAGTGCTGCACAAGACAAGATCCACCTGGAGGTATACGTCAATGACGGTGAGCCAATTCCGTTGACCGCGACGGAGACGGATGCGTACACAGGTATTTTTACACGCAAGATTTTTACGAGCGCGGATCAACAGGAAGTGGGTGGCCAGGAAGATTCCGTGACGTTGTCCGTCAAGCAAGGTGACTCGGTGACGATTCGATACTACGATCAGGAAAATACGTTTCCTGGCCACGCGGTTCCACGGTTGGCGACGGTGTTGGTGAACCAGCCGACGGCAGGACGGATTCGCATCCTGGAGTCGCGTGTGGTGCCCCCTCCGGCTGGGGTGAAGAGAGCACCGCAGTTTGTCTACCAGGATCCGGCAGATGCGGAAACACCGAGTCGCGTGGCGTTTGCGGCTCCACTGACAGTGGAAGTGATTGACCCGGATGCGGCCAAGGACAGTCAAAGTTCCGTGGAGGTCGCGGTGACGACGTCCGATGGTGCACAAGTCCAGGTGACCTGTGTCATTTCAGATGCGTTCTGGGAGGCGGCCAATACCGACTTTTCCAACCCGGCATTACAGGCTGGGCGTTTTATTGGACAGGTCACCTTGCAATTAGGTGGCCAGGATAGTGTCGCAGTGGTTCCCTTGACGCAGGATATGCCTCGCAATCTGATTGGTCGTGTACGGATTGCCGAGGAGGGAGAGGAAGAGCCGCAAGGGGCGACGCGGAACCTGGTCACCCGAGTCCTCAGCCTCACGGGCAGCGATCAGATTGCGGCCCGCTATGGCGATCAGCGACGCCCGGCGGGCCAGCCGGACCAGCTCGCGGCCACGGGACGCCTGGTGACCTCGGCTGCGTTACAAGTGACGGATCGCGAGTACGAGAAAGCCATTGAGCAGCTGCACGTGGGTGAAAAACTATACGTGATGGTGCACGATGCAGATCGCGATGCGACCCACCAGCGCGATGAAATCGAGTTGACGATTTCGACGGAAAAAGGTGAACGGGAAACAGTCACACTGGCGGAGACGACCTCGCACAGCGGCGTATTTGCCGGTTCGTTTCCACTCCAGGCTGTGGACACGCCGACTCCTGGCAACGCGGATCTTCAGCGGCCAACGATCGAGAGCTACTTTGGTGACAAAGTTACAGTCATGTATGTCGATCCGACGGCGCCGGAAACCGCCGATCGTGAGCAACGTGCGCAGCTACCGGTGGTGGTTGGTACGGACGCACTGGTATCTGCCTTTTCCAAGACATTCAGTGATGAAGATCTTGCGGTCGAGACAAAATTTCGCATTGCGGAGAGTTATTTTGAGCTCTTCAAGAGCCACAAGGAGCTGGGTCGCGAGGATGAACAGCAGGCGGATCTTGAATCGGGTCGCCGCCGTTTGCGGGAAGTGATGGAGGATTATCCGGACCCGAAGTATGCCCCACGGGTTGCCTACCTGCTCGGTCAATTTGCCCAGGAGTTGTCCCAGTGGGAGGAAGCGATTCGTTCGTACGAGATGATTTTACAACAGTATCCTGACCATACATTGGCACCGGATGCGCAATACAAACTGGCTCAGTGCCACGAGGAAGCGGGAGAGTTTGACGATGCGTTAGAGGCCTATGTCACACTTGCGGCGACCCATCCCAAAAGTCCCTTGATTGCCAGCGTGATGATCCGGATTTCTGACTATTTTTACAAACAGGAAAATTACCTGGTGGCTGCTCAAGTGGGAAAGAAATTCCTGGAACGTTTTGAGGGTCATCAGCATGCTGCCAAGATGGCGTTTCGGATCGGCCAGAGTTTCTACAAACAAAAAGACTTTGCGCTGGCCGGTGCGTCTTTTGATCGGTTCACCAAATTGTTTCCTGAGGGTGCGTTGGGCGCCGATGCGCTCTTCTGGTCTGGTGAAAGCTATCGTCTTGGGAAGAACAACCGTGAGGCATTTCGGCGTTACAATCGCTGCCGGTGGGATTTTCCTGCCAGTGAAGCGGCCAAGTACGCGCGTGGCCGTTTGGCGCTACCGGAGATGCTGCAGCAGTTTGAGGCTGAGGCCAACAGTCTTGAAGAAGACAACTAACGTGATCACAGTGTCGTAACAGGCTGGCACGACACCTTTTGCCACGAGTGGGCAGGATGCGCCCAAGAATGAATGCCATGGGTCTTAGTGTCGATCGGATCATCACGTGTATTGTCTTGCTCGTTTTCGTGCCACACACCGTGGCGCAAGAGGCAACCCCTGGTGGGGACCAGGAAGCCCCGGTCGAGGTTTCCAAAGCGGCGGAAACCAGCCAGCAAGTGACGCCTGAAGACGAGGCGGCTGGCGCGCCCTCCACAGCGGTCAGTGACGCTGACGGCGCGTCGAGCAAGGCGTCTGCTGGCGCCGACGAGGGAACTGAAGAGTCGGCGACTGCCGACGAGGAATCGCTGTCCGGATTTTTTGATAGCGGCGTGATCGGCTTGCTGCGCGAAGGTGGGCTTTTTATGTGGCCCATTTTGTTGATGGGCGTGCTGGCGATGGGTGTCATTCTGGAACGCTATCGTAGCTTGAAAATGGTGAGTGCTGATTCAGCCTCGATTCGAGGGCGCGTGCAGCAATTGTTGCAGAAAGATCGAGTCGAAGAAGCGTTGGAATTGTGTGCTACGGAGCAGGGACCGGTGGCCGCGGTTCTCTCCAGCGGTTTGCGGAAATACTACGTGCTACGGCGGCTCGATTACGATTCAAGTCGCATCGACGAGCAAGTGGTCAAGGCCATGGATGACTATAGTGTGCACATCGTAGCCGCGTTGGAGCGTCATTTAGCCGTACTGGCAACCGTCTCCAGTGCTGCACCGATGCTGGGTTTCCTGGGAACGGTGCAGGGAATGATCGTGGCCTTTCAGGATATTGTCGCCAAGATGGGGGAGACCAACATCGTGGCTGCCGCGGCAAGTGGGATCCAGGTCTCTCTACTGACAACATGTTTCGGTTTGATTGTCGGGATTCCCGCATTTA
>CAZITS010000647.1:0-3975 GCA_964542185.1 uncultured Pirellulaceae bacterium | reverse complement strand
ATGCGCAGGAGCTTCACACCGCGCGTGCGACACAGCGCTCGCGGATTCGCTACCGAGGGCCTTTGAGGATGAACGCGATCTCAAAATTGAGTTATATTTGCACTCGTGGTTCAATGGCAGCTCTAATTGCAACGCTTTCGTCAGGAGGGCGTTGTTGCCAAGGCAAAGTTGTCTGTTACGCCTGCGGGCCCCAGAGAGCAGGAAAGCACCGCTCTGTCGATTGACGGTTCTGAAACGAATTATCGGGAAAACACAGAAATGGCAACGTTAAACAGCAGGCGAGACCGACAGAATGCTGGAGCCGGATGCAGAGTGCGCTCCCGACAAACTCAGCTGCTGGCATGTCACCGTTTCGTTGCGCGGACCGGTGTTCCTGCGCTACTGTTGATACTTGTGTGGGCGCTGGGCGCGAACAGCCTGGTGGCAGATGAGTGGTTCGACACGTTCTATCAGTATCGCCTTTCGTTCGAGACGACTTCCAAACATGCTGGCTGGGTGCGGATTCCCCTCTCGACGGAACAGATTACCAAGTCCGTCAATCAGTCCAGTCGGTTTCAATTCGATGCACGGTACTTCGCGTTTAATTCGGTTGTTCTGGTCGAAGTCGAGGAAGCGGGAGAGGCCGTTGCGCCTCATCCGGAGGCCGGGTTCTATCTGACCCCGACCGGAAAAGACCTGGCCCAAGGCTGGCAGCAGGCGACAGGTGACAAGTATGCGATCCGGGTTGTGAAGGACAAGCCACATCTGCTGGACTTTGTGGCGTCTGGATTCGGCAAGAACCCGGCCAACAGCTACGAGACGATCTTTCCCCCGGGCAGCTCGATGCGTTCGACGGATTATCGCACGTCGTTTTTTCCACCCTTGTTGCCGGGTGGAAAGACACGGCGAAAGACCCTGTTCGTACCCGACCGGATCGACATGAAGCTACTGGTTGGCGGCGTGTGGGCTGCCGGGACACTGCACCAGGTCTCGGTGCGTGAGGTCAACATCACGCTGCAGGCGAAACTCGACAAACCCGGACGTAAACGCTGGACGCTGTATTACCAGCCAATGTGCAGTCATCATTTGCAGCGGCCGAATCGCGAGAAGTACGCCGTACCCGAAGTGTCGGTTGACGTTGAGAATTTAGGGGTCGCGGAGCGGAACCTGAGTGACACGATCTACCAATTGCCCGGGGCAAGCTCGCTTGGTGTTTCATTCGCCGACACGACGGTTAAAGTGACCCGGCGAATGAAGCTTCCGTCTGCCCGGCGCAAAGAGGTGAAGATTCGCTCCGCAGCCAACGAGCGGCAGTCGTTTCAGTTGCTGTTGAATGGGAAACGTCCTGGGGTCACGCTGGTCGCCGTGGACGTTTCTGACTTGACCGGAAACGGGCAGGTGATTCCGGCTAATGGAATCTCGATTCGGCGCGTTGAATTCGTGCCGATCAGGAAGTCGTCCTACATCACACCGGCGAAGTTCCTTGGTGAGATCGGTGATCCACTCGTTCCGATTTTCGCAACGGGTGGAAGGCGCGAGAGTTCTGCCCCGAAAGTCTCACGATTCCCGCTACATCAAACCTCGACAACTGCGTTGTGGTTGACAATCTCAGTGGCCCCGGGAACTCCGGCGGGAGTATACGCGGGTGACATCACATTCCGGCTTGCAGGTGCGGATTCTGTTGGCGTGCCGCTTTCACTGGAGGTCTACGACTTCGAACTCCCCGAGTACTCGTCGTTCCGTTCAAACCTGGGCTTGCAGTATGTCAGCAAGCTCCTGAGTAACCGGGACAATCCGCGTAGCATGCTTGATTACCACGGAGTGGGCAAAGAGTGGCCCAGAGACAAGCCAGCTATGAAGAAGCTTGCCCGCGCCTACTACGATGTCATGGTCGATAACAAGTTCACGCCAAAGACCGTTGCTCAGTACTCTGAGATCGAGATGAACTGGACGCCTCCGCCACAGGGCTACAATGTCGACGAACCGGGTAACTTCTTCGAGTTACACGACTGGGACTTCACCGAGTTCAACGAAACTCTGCAGCATTTCATCGACGAGAAAAAGTGTAATAACTTCTGTCTGACACACACCGACCCCAAGAGCTGCAGCCTGTTCCAGCAACTGCCTGGCCAGCGACTGACGGGGCCCGAGTACGCTCCCCATAACACCATGGGCTGGCAGACATTTCGCAAGGTTACTCGCGTTGTGTACGACAAGACAGAACATGACTCGTATCAGGACACCTCGATCGAGATTACGGAGAAGCAGTGGGACGACCTCGTTCTGAAATACTACCGGAGGATCGCACTGAACCTGGAGCAGCACGGCTGGCTCGACAAAACACATATTCTGATCGACGAAACCGAGAACAACGCCAGACTGATGCACTTTCTGAAGCTTCTCAAATCCGATCCGCTGACTGCGAGAAGCCGCACGGCTGCTTGCATTCAGGGACTCGGACTAATCCATAGAGATGCTCCCTACTTCGGAGGCAAAGAGTGGGACTTTCGCGGACTACTCGACATTTATGTGCCAGAGATCGACGAAAACTACGACCGCTGGATGGACTACTTCTGGGATGACCACAAACTCCAGCGCAGCCGCGACAAACTCTGGCCGTACCTCGTGGCGTCGTCGAGATTGGCCATCGACACACCCGGAATCAACAATCGCATTGTCGGTCTGGATATCTTCAACCGCGGTGGAAGCGGTCTGTTGATCTGGGAAACGACGGGCTGGGATCATCTTTACGGTGACTCGCGCAATCCGTGGCAGGATCCCTATACGAGGCACGCCAACGGTTCGCTGGCTTACTTCTACCCACCGCAGAGAGACGGTTTGCCGTCCGCGCCGGACTTTACGATCACCCCGTCGTTACGTTTGGAGACATTCCGCGAGGCGATTGACGATTACGAGTATGCTCGCATGCTCGAAGACCTCGTGACCGCTGGCCGGCAGACTGGACGGGATGTCACCGAGGGCGAAGCCGTATTGAACGATATCAAGCGGCTCTTCGCGAGTAATACGCACTGGTCACAAAATGACGCCTGGTACCTCGCCCTGCGAGACCGCATGGCACGGGCCATTGTGGTACTCAAGCGGCAGCGGTAGTCGTGCAGGTTCGGATGCCTGCGACGTGCACGCCTTGCTTGCTCGCCAGTCTTTGAGTGTTGCCGATGCCTGGTTTTATACAGCTCGTCTTCGGCATCTGCATCGTCATCGCCAACAACGGCCGTGGTTAGTGTCATCTTGTTGTCACCACCGGTTGTCTTGGGGATGAGAGGCCTCTTCTACTTGTATTTGGATACGGGAAATAGAGCGGCTGGTCAGGATCGCGATGTGTCGGCGCCAGGTCGCTAATCGCGTGCGAATTTCTCTTCTTTTACACTCCCAGCGTGGTGCGCCAGGCTCTATATTGGTGCTGTCTGGAACCAGCGGCGTTCAAATGTTACGGTGCGTACGGGAACCCTCGCCTCCATAAAACCGCCTGGATCACGCCATGCAACGCTTGTCGCGATTGTTCTTGGTTGGAGTGCTTTGTCTGGCAGCATCAGCAGGCACGTACGCGGAGGAAACGCGACCGTTGCGGTTCGAGACCGACGTACGGCCGATTCTCAAGGCGCACTGCTGGCAGTGCCACGGCGAAGAGAAGGACGTGAAGGGAGGGTTCGATGCACGCCTGGCCCGGCTTCTATTGAAGGGTGGCGAATCTGGTCCTGCCATCGTCCCGGGGGAACATGCCGAGAGTCTGCTCTACAAGCGAGTTGTTTCCGGGGAGATGCCGCCTGGAAAGAAGCAGATTTCGGCACGTGAAACCAGTATCCTGGCCCGCTGGATCGACTCTGGCGCTGTAACCGCCCGGCCGGAAACGGAGACACTTTCAGCCCGCGACGGTTTCACCCAGGAAGAACGACATCATTGGCCGTTCCCGCCGCTTGCCCGTCAAGCGCTCCCCAACGGCGCCATTTTCAAGACCGGCACAGACACAACGGCAGT
>CAZITS010000646.1:0-3985 GCA_964542185.1 uncultured Pirellulaceae bacterium | reverse complement strand
GAGAAACACCGTTCACCAGCACTCAGCTTTTATTCACAACCCCTGAAGACGCACAGTGGCTCCAACTCGCGAGGGTTTCCGAGACCGTGCATTATAGGGATCTCGCCACAAGAATCCGCGAGCGACCAAAGAGCACCGGGACAGAATTCAATCCACAACGGGCAATCCCAACACATCATTCATGCCGTACAACCCGGGACTCTGTCGGGCAATAAATTTTGCTGCCTGCAACGCTCCCAGTGCATACGCATCACGATTCGTCGCGCGAACGGTCACTTCAACCGTCTCACCCATCAAACCAAAAATAATCGTGTGCTCGCCCGGGTTATCCGCAACGCGCAGTGCGTGGTAACCAATTTCGTCAGCCGGTCGTTGCCCCGGCTGCCCCTCTCGGCCATGAACATGCCGAGTCTGGCCCATTTCCCGGGCAATCTGCTCTCCGAACTTGAGCGCCGTTCCACTAGGAGCATCTTCCTTGAAACGGTGATGGCGTTCAATGATCTCAACGTCGACCCCACCAGAGTAGTCTTTTAACGCGCGGGCCGCAGTCACCGCCAGGTTCATCGTAAGGTTCACAGCCAAACTCATATTCGGAGCCCACACGATTGGAATCGTACGGGCCGACTCGTGAATCTGTTGCTGCTGCTCGGCGGTGAGCCCGGTGGTGGCCACCACCAGAGGCAGGTTTGCTGTCAAACAAGTTTCCAGGATGCTCTGCGAGCTGGCAGGGACTGAAAAGTCAATCACCGCATCCACTTCGCACTCCAAATGGTCGGTAACCAATACACCGAGTTGCTCTGCACCGGCAATCAGTCCCGCGTCCTTGCCTATATCTGCGTGCTGGGAAAACTCCAACGCAGCAGAAACTTCAATCTCGTCATCTGCCATACCCAAAGCGACAATCCGTTTACCCATTCTCCCTGCCGCGCCATTCATCGCAATTCGTGTCTTGCTCATTGGCCTCACTATCTCCGCACCAGATCCCAACACCAGGCATATGCCCCCATACTTCCGGTCGATGACCAGAAGGCCACCGATGATATACCATCGAAAGCGCAAAAGAAAAGGTCGCAGGTCGGAATCAACACGGATTCCGATGCGACCATCAATCGTCTGCAATCGATTCCAGGAGAATACCCTAAAGCCATTCGGGAATTGAAGCGATATGGGTGATCAACCGCGCCACTCCACTCGGTGCGACAGTCACGGTGCGCACCAGTCCAACATCCGACAACGCATGCATCGCGGGACTAATCACACGCTGACAGGACATCGACTTTGATACTGGCGCCGCAACATAGCGCGACGAGTTGCCACAATCACCGGGCCTGTTTTGAACCCGCTACCGGACAGCGGCACAGGCATCCCAAACAGCTAAGACAAAGAGGTCTTAATACAGGCGTGCTGTGCGTCTCAGCGTTTCACCACGCACTGGTCAAGATTCATCAATGTGTTTGCCAGAACGCCCATCGCCGCCAGCAGAGGAGCCGGTAGAGTACTACTGCGCGGAGCATCTCCCACAGTCATAAACTTCTCCGCCTCATCTGGATGCTGCTGGTAGAAGTCGTATTGCTCAGCAAACAGATCTTGCAACACTCGCATCTCGGCATCGCCTGGGATCCGGCTGGTGAGTGCTTGAAACATGGCACGCAGGGAGCGGGTAATATCCTGGTCATTTTCTCCCAGCATCCGCGCCCCGAGCACCCGCGCAGCCTCCAGCAACTGCGGATCGTTGAGCAACACGAGCGCTTGGAGTGGTGAAGCCGTGCGCTCTCGCTGTACCATGCAGACATCGCGTTTGGCGGCGTCCAGGGTCATCATTACCGGTGCTGGCGCCGTACGTTTCCAGAATGTGTAGAGACTTCGCCGGTATAGCCCTGGCCCCTTATCCTGTTTAATGGGCTTGAAAGAAACCGTGAGTTCATAAGGACGGGCAGGGGGGCCACCGACCTTTGTCGTCAGCAGGCCGCTCACCGCCAACGCATTGTCACGAATCATTTCTGCTGGCCAGCGATAACTTGGCGCCCGGGCCAGCAACAAATTGCCCGGATCTTTCTTGCGCAATTCAGGTCTCAGTACGGAACTTTGCCGGTAGGCGGCGGACATTACCATCTGCTTGGCCAATCGCTTGACGTTCCATCCATGCGTTACAAAGTCGACCGCCAACCAGTCAAGCAACTGCGGGTGCGTCGGTGGGTTACCTTGACTGCCAAAGTCCTCAGGAGTACGCACTAAACCCTGGCCAAACAACATCTGCCAGAAACGGTTCACCGCAACCCGTGCCGTTAAAGGATGACTCGGCTGCGTTAACCATTGCGTCAATCCCAATCGATTTCGCGGAGCGTTTTCAGGTGGGTCCGGAAAAATCGCTGGTGTTCCAGGTCGCACTTCATCCATGGGCGCGTCATAGGCACCTCGTTTCAACACAAAGGTCGGACGACGCTGACGACGCTCGCGCATCACCATCACTTCCTGAACTGGATCGACCAGGGAGCTTCCTGCCTGCCGCAGTTCTTTCACCGTCTGCAACTGCTTCAGGTAGACTTCGTCAAACGTTGCCAGGTAATATTCCTGAAGTAATTCGCGCTCGCCAGGCTTCAGTTTACCAGCAGGCATCCGCAACAGATCGCGAAGAGAACTGCCATCGAAAAGGTGACCGATCTCGATAGCTGCGAGACGACGGCTGAATACTCGAAATTCGTCGACCCTGCCTCCGCTAAATCCACGATCACGAAAGCGCTGGCCAATCGTAATGTTGTCACCGCCGCCCCCCGTAATATTCTTGGCCAATTGGTCCTGCACGACATAGGTCTCTGCAGGTTGACCGTCGATAAACAACCGCAAACCCGCTGCGCGACTGCTACCGTCGTACGTAAATCCAACGTGCACCCACCGTTTAACTGGAAGTGAAACACGCGAACGAATTCGAATCGCATTTCCCGGCCAAAAATGAATTAGCGAAGCCGATAGCTGACCGTTCTCAATCAAGAGCTGATAACCGCGACTTCCTGCATCGGTCCAGGCACGGGACCGATGGAAAATGACTGCCCGTTCTTTTTCCTCCGGGGCTTGCACCCAAAACGCTACAGAAAAAGGTTCAGAACGCTTGAAATTGCCAGCACCAACTCCAACGCCATCATCACCAGACAACTCTATCGACCGCCCCACCTTCCCAGGAACTGAAACGTTAGCACCGCCTGGCTTCGCCTCAAAATCCAGGTGGGCCACTTGCCCCGGCAACACATCCGGCGCGTCGGGCCGCTCGGTGAGCCAACTGTCAAAATCCGGCATACGATCTGTGGCTAGACGCTGCAGATGTTCAACCGCCTGCTGAATCTGCTGACGATTCGCAGCGATCTTATCCTTGGTTTTCTGATCCGCCAGCAGCATCGTGGGCGTAGGCACGGAATTCGTGAAGTACGAATACAAGCCTGACTCATCGATGTTGTTGAAGTAAGCAAATAGCTGATAGTACTCACGCTGTGTGATCGGGTCGTACTTGTGGTCATGGCAGCGGCAGCATTCGAGTGTCAGGCCTAGAAACACCGTAGCAAACGTGTGATTTCGATCCGCGACATATTCAGTACGAAACTCCTCCGGCACACTTCCACCTTCAACCTTTTGTGGATGAAGACGGTTGAAGGTAGTTGCTTGAATCTGCAAATCACTCGCTTGCGGCAGCAGATCACCAGCCAATTGCCAGGTGATAAATTGATCGTACGGCAAATTGTCATTGAAGGCCTTGATTACCCAATCACGCCATGGCCATACGTACCGGTCACGATCAACCTGGTATCCATACGTATCCGAGTAGCGTGCCGCATCCAACCAATCGACTGCCATTCGCTCACCAAACGCCTGCCGATTGAGAAGACGATCGACGACTTGTTCAAAAGCAGCGAGAGAACGATCCATCAAGAATGCCGATACCTCCTCACTGGTCGGCGGTAAACCAGTAAGATCGAAACTCAACCGCCGAATGAGC
>CAZITS010000645.1:0-3985 GCA_964542185.1 uncultured Pirellulaceae bacterium | reverse complement strand
GAGATCTTGCGTAGCACAGAAGACCGATGGACATCGTCATTGGCCGCTCGCGAGCGCGCTGCGCGACGTTGCTCATTGAGTATCCAGTCTTCCGTTCGCAGCGGGATCGTCCGTAATAAACCAGCGGTGTCAACGGCAACGCCACTCGCAAATTCCTGGATCGCACCATTGCCTCCGACCTCGTCCCATGAATCCGGCGCAATGGTCGAAGTGATTAACTCAATCAGTGAATCAAAATCGGCCATCGCTGCACCGCCACGTCCTTCCGCAGGTGCCGACGGACGGCCACGAATTTCCGACAAGGACTGACTGCGTGCCCGGTCATCAGACATGGAGGAGGCCGTCCTGATGGCTGCCCTGCGCATGCCAGACCGATCCTGGAACGTGGCAATTCGCCCCAACAACTGATCTCGATCCGGTCTCCCAACTGTCAGCGCGCGGGCCGGGCCAAACTCACCAGCTTCTAAATGCGCGCGAATCTGCAAATCGGTCTTGGAAGAGGTCGTTGCGGCAGGTTGCTCGCCGGCTTCCGCACTCGTGATCCAGCCAAAGATGACCAGCACATAAGGCAGTATCAAGATCCTTCGCATCATCTGGCACCCCAAGAAGAGAAGAAATGGAACTGCACTGCCTGTTACCAGCATCCCCTATTGCAGCAGCCCGGTCAAGAAAGCACCGTCCGGTTCGTTACCAGGTACCACATGTCACAAAGGTTTTGGCCCTGGTCGCCAAGATCGTCGCAGACCGATAGGTTGTGACAATGGCAAATGCAATCGCGCACCGGAACATCGCTCCCTTGGCATTTTTCTTTGAAGCTGCCCTGGGATTGCTCGCTATTGGATTGGGGACCTGGTTTGACGTCGACCCTCTGGAAAATGTCACCCTGAGTCCAGAAACACTGTGGCAACAGGCATCCGCAGCCGGCTGGGGCCTGCTGGCCACACTGCCAATGCTGGTCGGCCTGGTCGTCCTCAGGAAGATACAAGGTGGGCCAATCGGCGAGCTGAATCAGCTGGTGGACAAACAACTGGCGCCGCTATTTGTCGAAACGCGTCTCTGGGAATTGGCGCTGATCGCCCTCGCAGCCGGCTGGGGAGAAGAACTGCTCTTTCGTGGCTGGTTGCAAACGCTCGTGACGCGCAACATCCCTGGCGACGCAGGCCTGTGGATCGGAGTCCTGTTAAGCGCAGCCGTTTTTGGATTGTGTCACTGGATTACACCTGCCTACGCACTACTGGCACTACTGGCAGGCATGTACCTGGGAATCCTGTTCGTCGCGAGCGGAAACATACTGACTTCCGTGACAACACATGCGCTGTACGACTTTGTCGCTTTGGTGTGGATCACGCGGTCTCCTTCGCCGCCAGCTCCTGCAGGCGAAACAAAACACCCGGTGCAAGAAACCTGACTAATTCAGGTCTGGCCACTTCCAGCCTCCCAAGATGACTTCTTTAGGTAATGTTTGCCCACCGCGAATGACAACCACCTCCGCCTGTGCGGCAGCCTCGTATCGCTTCGCCAATTCCGGTAGCAGGTGAACGCTGTCACGATTCCAGGTGTAGATGCGGTCTCCTTGCCGAATACCCGCAACCGCTGCAGCTGAATCCTCCTCGACCTTAGTGACAAAAATTCCGACGCCGCGCGACTCGCCTTCAATTCCCAAGGTATCGCCCTTACGTTCGATCATCAGCTGTACCGGCTCGTAACCACGCAGCACCTGAAATTGAATCCGACCACCCAACCGGTTGGAACCGATTTTTCCAATCAAATCCTGAACCGTACTCACATATTGATCAGCAAATTTCAACACGATGTCATCCTGCCGCATATCGGCCTTGTCGGCAGCCGACTGGGGCACCACCCGGGAAACCTGACACGGACCGCTCAAGGCAACCCCCAGAAACCCCCCGGCTCTACGATCCACAGTACCGCGATCACCGAACGACTCTTTGAGCTCCGCAACCCCTGCGGCGGTTACCTGCGTCCCATACAACTTGACTTCATCCAAGCGAGGCAGCGCCAGGAGATGTTTCACCGCGGAATCGGTGATGGAGGTATGAAATACAAAAAGCCAACGTAGTCCAGTTAACTTTTCAACATTCGCCATCCCGACGTCGGTAACCGCAGTTCCTTGGAGCACCAGACGTTCGACGCTCTCCAAACGCGAGAGAGCTGTGAGGAAACGGTCACCAAATCTATCGCCAGACAAATTCACCGTGGTCACATTCGATATCCAGCGTAGATGCTGCAAGTCTTTTAACTTGCCGTGCCAGCGTTCGCTGAACTCGATTCCCAAAGGACCGTACTGCACATCTTCCCGATGAATGCGAGCCCCGGCCTCACGCAGCGCCTCCAGCGCCCGTTCCTGGCGTACGCTAGCCAACAATCGCAGTGTTGCGCGAGCCCGGTCTGCGGAAGCCTGGAAGGAACCGGCAATCCGCTCCAACTCCGCTTCAGCCGTAAACGCGGTATCCAAGTCTGCAGCCATTGACAGCTCGCGCAGTACCAGAACGGTCCGTGTCGCAGCTTCCAGGGAGGCATCCTCAAGACTCGCAACCAGGGGACGAATTGCCGGACGACCAGTGGCAATCAGTCTCGCGGTCGCCGCTTCGCGAACCTCAAAACGGTCCGCATCCAAAGATTTAACCCAGGTACGTAAAATCTCCAACGGTGGCCCCGGCTGCGTGGCGACAGGTTCAGGCGGGACCTCCGCAGCACGAACGGCCAGGCACATCGCGATTAATCCGCACGCCAGGACCACAGAGTTTCTCATCATCGCCCTACCGCTTCCTGGTACCTATCACATTCCCGACACAAAAATCTCTCGACAAACACTGGTATACAGAGCCGTCATGGCCCCGCAACGTTTTGCTGCCACACGCACCAGTCCTAAGTTCGTTCCCACCGGTTGCAACAAATTACCAGGCAGGTTGACCACGGGTGCTCAACCTGCCCGAATCTGTTATACCAAGTTTCGCGTGGACGATTCGTCCCTATCTGGACCAGTGCTCCGTAACCGGCAGGACTGGCTGATAGAATGCCAGGAGGCGTTTCGCCAAAGGCGCCTCGGTGCATCACACGAATCGCGTGTCTGGACCTGGCACCGCCATTTCTCCCTCACTTCCCCGACCTGAAGGGATGATTCCATGTCGCTGGAATTACGTTCCCGGATCCTGGCCGAGCTGAATTCGCTCATCTTGATTGATCCGCACACTCACATCAACGCGTTGGCACCGGCTTCCACGACGCTGGCAGATATCCTGGGTTATCACTATTACACCGAATTAGCCCACTCTGCAGGATTACCTCGAGAACAGATTGAGAATTCGGACCTCGAACCACGTGACAAGGTGCGGCTGCTCATCGAGAACCTGGCAGCCGTCGACAACACCGTTCAATACGGCTGGTTCGTGGAAATCTGCCAGACCCTCCTGGGTTTTCAAGAAGAACGCATCACACAAGACAACTGGGAGGCCCTCTACGATCACTCCGTCGAGTTGATGGCGGGAGAACATTGGTCGCAACAGGTCCTGGAAAAAAGCCGGCTACAAGCCGTTTTTTTGACCAATGATTTTGACGATCCTCTCGAAGGATTTGACACCGCTACTTACATTCCGTGTCTCCGTACAGACGATCTGGTCTTTCATTTGGCGCAAGATAAAGTGCGGGCGCGTCTGGAGCATGCGACAGGTATCTCCGTCACTGACTTGAGTTCGTTGCGAGCAGCCCTGACGAATCGCTTTGACCATTTCACCAGCCGAGGCGCCCGCGCGTGCGCCATTTCTCTTCCGCCAAATTTCAGTCCGCGGCCCGTCTCAGACGGACGTGCAGGAAACGCCCTCGAGGCAGTTCTGGCAAAAGGCGCGGAGGCCGAACAAAGCCACTTGGAAGCACTTGCTCAGACGGTATTCTGGAACCTGGCCGAGCATTGTGACTCCTACAATCTGCCGTTTGATTTAATGATCGGCGTCAACCGCCGGGTGTA
>CAZITS010000644.1:1976-3998 GCA_964542185.1 uncultured Pirellulaceae bacterium | reverse complement strand
ACGTAAAGACACTTCTGGTAGTATTCCAGCGCGAATTCAATGGTGTTCTTCAATCGTTGACGTCGTGGCGGCGCATCCTTGCCAGCAGACTCGACATATTCCGTAACGGTCTCTGCCAGTGTCTGCGGTTGCCAGCCCTGCTGTGATAGAACCGTGTGTATCGTGCTTCGCATCCTTTGTGTTTCTTCGTCACGCAAGCGTTGGGCGCGGTCGATGCTGCCCTGTCCCATGCGAGCCATCGCCAAGGCTTCATCCTGGTTGTCCGCGAATCCTTGCTGTTTGAGAATTTGGGCCAATTGTTCATTGGTTAGCCGCTGGAATTGAACGAGTTGTGCGCGAGACCGGATCGTTGGTAATTGCCGATTTGCATGCGTTGTGATCAAGACAATCAATGATCCTGGCGGAGGCTCTTCAAGAAGTTTCAAGAGGCAGTTTGCCCCTTCGGCATTCAAGTAATCAGCATCATCGATGATGGCTATTTTGCGTTTGCCAGCACGCGGCTTGAGCGACATCTGGTAGCACAATCCGGCCTTCATGCGATGTTCTCGGTCGCCGATCAATAGCTCCAGCGGAAGCATGCTTTTGTCGGGGGGTTTGGCGACGAGATGCAGGTCGGGATGGGAGCCCGCTGCGACTTGAAGGCAGGAAGCACAACTGCCGCAGGGGTCAAGTGCCACGGTCGTAGTAGCCTCGCAGAGCAAGGCGGCGGCCAATTGTTGGGCAAACGTGCGTTTGCCAATCCCCGCCGGCCCAACAAACAGAAAGGTGCTGGCGAGACGCCGGTTTTGTGTCGCTCGCCGAAAGCGTTCGATTTGTCGGTCGTGTCCGATGATGTTCCAGGGCATCAGCATTGCCAGCGAGGAGACCGGGTGTTGTGGCCGCTATTGTAACCGCCCGTGGCTCTGTGGCGACTGGATCGGCGTATTGTGGTGTTCCTGGCAAGCTGCACTGTTGATGCGGGGGGCTCGACCCGGATTACAGAGCCGCGTGCCCTGTCAGGAGGGGACTGACAGCGTGACGGATCGCCGCTTGCACTTCTTGTCGTTCGCAGGCAGCGTCGATTACCGTGACTTCCGGGCGTTCGGCAGCGGCTCTGAGAAAGCCCTGGCGAACGGCTTCCAGGTAGGTTGTGCCCTGGGATTCGATGCGGTCTGGTTCCCGTTGAATCCGCTTGACCGCCGCTTCAACTGGCATGTCCAGCAGCAGGGTCAGATCCGGTTTGAGACCAGCGGTAGCGACTTGTCCAACCTGCCAAATGTCGTCGATTTCGAGTCCTCCAGCGTATCCCTGGTAGACTACAGTCGCCAGCAGAAAACGATCGCAAATCACCGTCTTTCCGGTGTTGAGTGCCGGACGGATGACTTCTTCAACAAGTTGTGACCGCGCAGTCATAAACAGGAGCATTTCACTGCGCCGATGAATTGGCAGATCGCTTGCCAGCAGTAGTTCCCGCACTGTTTCCCCCAGTGGAGTGCTGCCTGGATCGCGACAGATGACGACTTCCTGGGAGTGCTGGTCTCGCAACCACTGGGTGAGCAGGTCGATCTGGGTTGATTTACCGGTACCGTCAACACCGTCAAGCGTGATGAACATACTCGTGAAGTCCATGCGAGATTACTGCCATACCCGCACTTGCATCAATTAAGCTGGCCGGGCTGCCCCTCTTATACCCGTTGCCGGTTGTTTGAAGCAAACCGTGCTCTACGGATTCCGCCCTGCGCATCGAGGAGATCAGGTACTCTTGCGGCCCGGCAGATTGTCTGTTCGCCCAGGACGCGGAATTTCAGGTTCGGGTGTGCCAGGCCTTCAGCAGAGTTGTTGGCACAAGTGCTCTACGCGCACAGGCGAGGTCGGTGCCAGCGTGGCCTGTGGGCACACGTGTGGATTCTTGCTGCCGAGCAGGAATGCAACAGGTGTTGCCTTCCCAGCCGGAGTTTACCGTGACACCTGCTGTTCCAAACGCCACGAATCGTGCGCGCAGCGAGGAGTGGCGCACGGCAGCCGCCGGCCGGCGGGGCGCGC
>CAZITS010000644.1:0-1966 GCA_964542185.1 uncultured Pirellulaceae bacterium | reverse complement strand
GTTAGCCGGTACCGACTCGGGTGGCGGCAAGATTTGCGAACCTGGTTGGGTCGTCGCGGGTTCGCTGTAAACCGGTGCGGACTGGAAGATTGGGTTGCACGCATCGCCTCGATAGAACGTTTGATTCCACCAATCGCGTAAAGGCGTACCACACTGACAGCCAGTTAGCATCACGGGCATAAGCGTCAGGGACGCTATAACTGCTATTCTCTTCATCGTCGTCTTCCTTTTCGCTTACGGAACGCTTATTGGAATACAGGCTGTTACGCCTCGCCTTATCAGTTGGTTCTGGTGTGCGGCCAGCCAGGTGGCGGTGTCCGTGGAGACGTTATCCGTGATTGACCAGACAACTCTACAACACGCTTGACGATGTGCAAATGCAAGCCGTGTTTTTCTATGCGAGTTGTTCTTGAGCTATATTTGTGGACGCGATCAAAAAAATCCTGACAGCGCAGATACAGGTGCTAAGGTTTCCTGAACCCCTGTGACTGGTAAGTGAAATTCGTTGAAACACGGAGTGTGTACACGTGACTCGTAATGGCGTTCAGAATCGATCCAGAAAAGCTGCCGGATTTGCCGGTGCGTGGATTCTGACAGGGATCATGCTTGCCGGAGCTGCCAGTGCGGGTGACCTTGTTTCCGCGGTAATCAAGGTCGTTGATGAGCCAATTGCGATTGATGCTGGGGCACGTGCCCAGGATGAGTTGTGGTATGTCAGCACACGCCATTTGGAACTGTCAGATCTTGATCCATTGTCGCTGCCGCGTTTGCAGGTGTTGCGCCACGGTAACGGCATTTGGGGCGAGTCGTCGATCGAAACACTGGTTGGCGATTCCGATCCAGCAAAGACGACGTTGTTTTACTTCCATGGGAATCGGGTACCGGTTGAATATGCCATCGAGGGTGGCAGCTTGATTTACCAACAGGTACGCGATGCCATTTCCTGGGAAACGCCAATCCGATTTGTGATCTGGTCGTGGCCCAGTGATCAAATTTGTGGTCAGCTGAGAGATTTTCGTGTCAAAGCCATGCGCACTGATGTCGATGCGCTGTTCCTCGCTGGGGTATTGAGTCGCCTGCCCAGGCAAGTGCCTGTTAGCATACTTGCCTACAGCTTCGGGGCACGGATTGTGACAGGAGGGCTCCATCTAAGAGGGGGCGGCGAGTTGCTGGGGAAAAAGTTGGGACACGAGAAGTCTGGTTCGCTGCATCCCGTGAGGACGGTGCTTTGTGCCGGTGCCGTGCACCAGGACTGGCTCTATTCCGGCGGGAAGCAGAGTCGAGCATGTTCTCAGATGAACAAATTTCTGGTGTTGTACAACTCGCTTGATCCACTGCTGATGCACTATCGTTATCTGGAGAAAAACAGTCGACCTGTCGCCTTGGGTTTTGCCGGGTTGGATCAGGGGCGTCTGGCGGACCAGTCGGTCGTGTTTCATCAACGTGATGTTCGCGATCAGGTGGGTTTTTCCCATTCCGAGTCGCGTTACTTTGCCTCGATAGAATTGGTTCGTCAGCTGAGCCGATATCTGCAATGGAAAAAAACGCAGTGACCATTGCCACTCTCAGTTTGGCCACGCGGCGTTCGCTCTGCACACCGCGGGTAAAGCTGGTGCGCCAGCACGGTGCGAAACGCTGATTCAAGGTTCGTTCTGTGTGCCTGGCAAAGTAGCAAACTCCACGGCGCTAAAAGTTGCCGGCGTCATTCAATATGTTGATGTATTGCATCGCCATTGTCAGGATGGTGACAACCAGAAGGCCTGCCACAATCAAGAAGACCAGGAATCCTCCTGCAGCAGAAAGCGCCTTGAAGTAGTGCTGCATTTTCTCGTCGTATTGAACGGCGAGTGTTTCCATCGATTCGCTGACTGTGCCCGCACGTTCACCAATGGACAGGACGTCCAGAAAATCGTGGGGGTAGCAGCCGGTATCCTGGAACGCAGTAAGCAGCGTTTTACCGTCTTGG
>CAZITS010000643.1:0-3998 GCA_964542185.1 uncultured Pirellulaceae bacterium | reverse complement strand
CGACGGGTGGCAATGAAGACAGCCGTCAGCTCATCACCTACCTCAATCTCGGATGGTCATGGGTGCCGTACTGGCGGCGTTATGAGATTGCGTTTCGGACTGCGGCTGAGGAAACAGAAATCCGCCTGCGACCCTGGAAGTACTTTCGGGGATATGACGATGCTCGGCGCGCCTGGTTCGACGACTTCTGCCTCGTCGAAGACAACAGCGTCCGGGCGGGCGGTACGGGCGGTCCAGCGAACCCGCCTCCAGCCTGGCCGGAGGCAGTGATGAACCGGGGCTTTACCGTCGTGCCTCGTCCTACCATGCCACTCACTTACAACCACTTTGAGCCGTTGCCTGACCAGATCGACCAGCCACTGGTGATCACAGCCGCTCCGGGACAATACGCATCAGCCGTGCTGTTCATCAAGGCCGTGAAAGACCTGTCAGGACCGTTGGTCGTCGGACCAAAAGGGCGGCCCCAGCTGAATGGACCGGACGGCATGTACCTGTGGATGCCGAATCTCGTGGAATTTCGGGTCTGCCACCCTCTACAAATCAAGAAGAGCCAGCAGCAATGGGAGCTACGACCGCACTATCTAATGCCCGGCGCACGCGAAACACCAATCCGCGAATATACGCGGACCGTCGAAGTGAATGTCCCCCAAGGTGAAGGACGCAGTGTCTGGGTAACCGCCTTCGTCCCGGACGGCACGCCGCCCGGCGACTACCGGGGTGAGATTCACGTCGTAGCAGAAGGCAAGGACTACGTCGGCTACGACCAGCAGTCCGGCCCAAACGATGGCCACGCCATTCCATTCACGGTTCGAGTCCGCGATCTCCAACTATTGGAGCCGGATGCGGCCTTCGGCATGTATGCACATACGGGGCGCGAGGGAAAATCGGTTCAGCTACCGGTAACCGTCGACCACCGCGGTTATCTGGACCAACGCCGCCATGGCATGACGGCCGTTGACCAGGGCGGCAGCCAGGTGTGGCGTTACAAGGATAAAAAAGGCAAGGTCCGCATCAACTTCAGCGCCTTTGACTATGACATGAAGCGACTCGTGGGGGCCGGATTTACAAGAGCGTTCCACTACTACCCCTACAACGACGCAATGGAGGCGGAGGTCCAATTAGCCATCCTCCAACACTGCCGCAAGCAGGGATATCCCGAACCACTTTTCTATGCCTTCGATGAGCCTGGTGCCCAGGGTGCCGACCTGTTACCGCTGATGGAAAAGCAGTTTGGCGAGGCCCGCCGTCAAGGACTTCGTACGGTCACTGCCGGTCTCGATTGGCGGACACAAGGAGAAGCGTACGACGTGTGGATCCTCGACGTCAGTCAGATCGGAAGTAAAGAATGGCCGCAGATTAAATCCCGCGCCGCCAGGCTCGGATCCGAATTGTGGTCCTACGACTGTAGTACCTACATTAACACGCACCCCGAAAACATCCGTTTCTACACAGGATTATGGACATGGGCAGCGGGACTGAAAGGGAACTGGATCTGGGAGTATGGCGCGGGTGTACCGTCCTCACAAACGCACGCGTTTTCTTTGTCGGATACAACACCACCAACGCAGTGGGTCGAATACGGCTTTGCCTTCAGTATTCCCTCCGGCTGGGCGGCGTCTACTTCCTGGGAGGCGCGCCGTCAGGGCGTCAACGACTTCCGTTACCTGCAAACCCTGGAGCAAGCGATTTCTCTGGCTGCCGATTCCGGCCACCCGAACTTACCAGCCGCCGTCAAAGCACGCCGGTATCTCGACCGACTGCGAGCCCGCGTGCCACTCGACGCGTTCAGCTACCGCAACCGGGACAGTACCGCCTACAAGCAATTCCAGTCGGTGGCGCCAGCGATCGCGCCCGCAGAATACGACACTATTCAACAAGCCTGTGCCACGCACACGATCGCGATCCACGACGCCTTGCCTTGAACCTCACTAAATCTACTGAACGTTTCCAGCAGACCTCTGTTCCTGCCGAACCGACACCGCATCTTGCCACTGCATGCCAACGGCCTCCAGGGCTGGCCTGTTCGATCGCCGTCCAGACCGAAGGCGACATGCGTCTCTGTTTCTGCGATCATAATACGTGTCGTGAAGTATGACCGAACCGTTTCCATCCCGTAGCGGCAACAGGTGCATGCATGAACTTTGAACATACCCACCACGATTCCGCTGGCGGTGACCGAAACGCCTTCGCGTCTCGTCGACGATTTCTGGCTGCGTCGGTAAGCTCGCTGGTCGGCATTCCAGCGATTCCCGGGGCACGCCGTGTTACCGGCGCTGCGGAATCGTCTGGTCCACCAGCGACTGCCCGGGCAACAATCTTGATCGTCTTGTGCGGAGGCCCGTCGCACATCGACACATGGGATATGAAACCGGCCGCGCCGGCTGAAATTCGTGGCGAGTTCCAGCCAGTGGCAACTTCGGCACCCGGAATTCGTTTGTGCGAACACTTGCCACTAACCGCCCAACAGGCGCACAAGCTGGCGATCGTTAATTCCGTTGATGGAACCGACCCCACGAATTCCCATCTCGGCTACTACTATCACCTGACCGGGCACAAACTGGATCCGAGCACTATCTTTGTCCCAGCCGAACGGCGACAGCAGACAGATGACTGGCCCTTCATCGGATCGGTTGTGGCATCAAAACGACCCCGACGCGGCTTGCTGCCAAACGCGATCTCATACCCCTGGACACCTGACGGACCGGCGGACCTGCGGGCAGGGCAATTCGCCGGACGGCTGGGCGTCGAGCACGATCCGTTACTCCTTTCCGGCAGGGTCGAAGAACCACTCAAACTCGAAGCACCGGCGCTGGTGTTGCAAGGCAACCTGACCCTCGACAATCTGTTACACCGTCGCTCACTACTGCGTGACTTTGACCAGGCACGCCACCAGCTGGACAGCAGTCGTCAGACCCAGGCATGGCGAAAACATCAAGACCGGGCGTTCTCGTTGCTATCCTCGGCAGGTACAGATGCCTTCAACCTGTTGCAAGAACCGGATGCCGTGCGTGAACGTTACGGACAGACGATCAACGCGATGGGATTGTTACTGGCCCGCCGGTTGGTGGAAGCCGACGTGCCCTTTGTCACGCTCTACTGGATGCCTGACCGAGCCCGCGCCAAAGAACTCAAGTGCTCCAGCGCCGGCACCTGGGACACGCATGGCAATAATTTCAACTGTCTCAAGAAAATGCTGTTACCTGAATTTGACCAGTGCTATTCGGCGTTACTGCAGGACCTCACAGACCGTGGCCTGCTGGATTCGACATTGGTCCTGGTCACAGCGGAAATGGGGCGTCGACCGCAAATCGGTGACCCACGATCGGGGGGCTTTGCGGGAGCTGGACGGGACCATTGGACGTACTGCCTGACGGATCTGCTGGCCGGTGGCGGCATTCAGGGCGGACAAACATACGGGACAAGCGACAAACATGGCGGCTATCCAGACGAGGACCGGGTTACTCCCTCGGACATTGCCAAAACCCTCTACCACGCAATGGGGATCCACGACCTGTCGGCCACTGACCGTCAGAACCGTCCTTATCAGTTACAGGAAGAGGGCCGAGTACTCCACGAGTTGTTAACCTAACGCAGCAAGCTCCCGGTCGCGCACTCAGCAGGTCCCTCCAACACCGGTATCCACCGGCACAGCACAAGAGGGTAATGGATACCCTGTCATCTCGGAGTGCGCAGCGGTTGAGAACACTGGTCGAAAACTACCAAATGGCTTCTAATCGGCAGTTAGAGGAACACATTCTCCTGACGTTATGAATGATGTCACAAACAGGTCCTGGAAATGGCTCTTGAAAAATGGGGAGAGAGCACTATGCGTCAGCCGCTGACAATGATCGTGGCGTTTTTTGTGCTTACATATGCGGCGTATCCTCCTTTGACACCGTCGCAAGACAACGCCACCAACAATCCTCACGAGATCGTCAATATCGGTGGACGCCTCGAGTTGCTGGTCGATGATTTCCTCATCGATTCAATGCAAGGCA
>CAZITS010000642.1:0-4001 GCA_964542185.1 uncultured Pirellulaceae bacterium | reverse complement strand
CCACCAATATAGAGGCTGGCGCGCACAGCGTGTGGCGGCGGGCCGGACCCGCACCGGCAGGCACCCGTTTTCGCAGAGCTGGCGTCTATCGTTATCTACGGAGCTTCTCCAGTACGCCAGCGACGGGGTTCTCTTTGCCCCTGTGCTCTTTAACCCGTTTCAACGAGCTGTGGTGGTGTGCTCTTTTTTGAGTTCATTTCTATCCAGTCCGGTCAGTTGCCGTCTGGATGCGCACCGATCGCTGCGAGAAGCCATGGTGAAGAAACTGCGGATTCAGGCGATCAACTCCGTTGCAACATCGCCGTACACATCCGTCAAGCGAAAGTCACGGCCCGCGTGTGGATATGTCAAACGCGTGTGATCCAGTCCCAGCAGATGCAAAAGTGTCGCGTGCAGGTCGTGCACGGTACAGCGGTTTTCAACGGCGTAGTAACCGTACTCATCGGTTTTTCCATACCGGAAACCGCCTTTGACACCACCGCCCGCCATCCACATCGTAAATCCCTCAGGATGATGATCTCGTCCCACTTCGGTTTTTCCGACCTCGACCGTAGGAGTTCTGCCAAACTCGCCACCCCAGAGCAAAAGTGTGTCGTCCAACAATCCCCGTGATTTGAGGTCTTTGATCAGCCCCGCTATGGGTTTATCAATCTGCGCGACATTAAGCGCATGTCCCTTCTTCAGGTACGTATGTTGGTCCCATTGTTCATTGTTGAAAGGCAGACTATGCGCGTGGCTGACCTGGATAAAACGCACGCCGCGTTCCGCGAATCGACGGGCCAACAGGCATTGCAAGCCAAAGTTTTCGGTTGTTTTGCCATCCAGTCCGTATAACGCCCGCGTTGCGCTGGATTCCCCGGAGACGTCCATCGCTTCCGGCGCAGCCATTTGCATGCGGAACGCCAACTCGAACGATTGGATGCGGGCTTCTAGCACGCCGTCTTTGCGGATGGTCTGCCGTTGCCGGGTGTGCAACTTCCGCAACAGTTCCAGTTGCAAACGTTGTTGCGCGGGCCTGACGCGCGGGTTGGTCATGAAATCGAACGTCGCGTCTTTGGCTACTGTGTTGGGATAACCGGGTGCACCAAGCGGTACGCCCTGATGCGTCGCCGGTAAAAACGCCGTGCCATAATTGGTGACACCGCCGTGCATTGGGGTGGGGCAGATGGTGATGAAACCTGGCAAATTCTGGTTATTCGTGCCCAAACCATAACTGACCCACGCCCCCATGCTGGGACGCACTTGTGCCTCGTCTCCAGTGTGCAATTTCATGCACGCGGCACCGTGTGCGACATTGGTTTCACACAGCGAGTGAATCATACAGAGTTCGTCGGCTACATCAGGTAGATGCTGCCACAACTGGCTGATTGGTATTCCGCTTTCACCGTGTTGCTTGAATCGCCACGGTGATCGCATCAAATTGCCCCGTTTGTTGGCCTGGACACGCGAACTCTGCAACGGCAGCGGTTTTCCGTCGTCGCGGTCCAGCAGAGGTTTTGGATCAAACAAGTCAATGTGCGAAGGGCCCCCATGCATGAACAGGAAGATCACGCGTTTGGCTCGCGGGACGAAATGGGGTAGCCGCGGCGCACGCGGATGCGACAGGTCTGAATCGGCCAGGCATTCACCGGAAAGCAACCCCTTGAGTGCCAGACCGCCAAAGCCAACGGCAGATCGGTTCAGCATTTGACGGCGGGACAGGAACCGAAACTGGTGTTGTTGCATCACAATGCTCACATCCTAGTGCACGTAAAAGAAGTCGTTGGACGCATACAATGTTTGACACAAAGCCGTCCAAGCCAGCCAACGGCGGACATCGTCATCCGCTTCATCGGTCAGTGATTGTTCATACCTTTCGATGAACTGCGTCGTCCACCGTGTCTCAGCTTCCGCTGGGAGACGACTGAATAGCCGCAGGTAAAGCTGCCTGATACGCGCAGCGTCATTCGCAAGCTGCGCGTCTGCCAGAATAGACTGTGCCACAAACTCACACTGTAGAATTACAAACGGGCTGTTCATCATCATCAACGCCTGAGTCGGCACAGTCGTGGTGTCTCGCGCACCGACTGGCGTACCCGCATTGGGAAAATCCAACAACGTCAAGAACTTATCGACGTTTGTGCGCACTACGGGCAGGTAGACGGCCCGTCGCCGGAAAGTCTCGTAGAAACGTCGATTCGCCATCAAGTCGACCGGCGACAGGTCCTGCGACTTGACTTTCGGCTGTGCGCCACCCAGCGACCTGTCAAGTCGTCCGGCGTGCATCAGCAGCGTGTCGCGAATTTCCTCAGCTTCCAGCCGTCGCCGCTTGAAACGCCAATAAAATCGGTTTTCCGGGTCAATCCGCGCAGAGTCCGTGGCGCCGTGGTGTGCAGACATTTGATACGTGCTCGAAAGCATGAGCAATCGATGCATCGACTTGATTGACCAGCTATCGCGAATGAAACGCCGAGCCAAGAAATCCAACAAAAGCGGATGAGTCGGGCGGTCACCCCTGACGCCTAAATTGTCCGGTGTGCCCACAATGCCTCGGCCCCAGTGCCAGTGCCAGATGCGATTGACTATTACTCGACTGACCAGGCCGCCTGCAGCGGAATCCGGTTGGGTCAGCCAACGTGCCAGTTGCAGCCGGCCGCTTTGATCCGCGGGCAAAGGTTGCCGCTGAAGATCCATGACCTGCAAGAACCTTCGCGGCACTTCCTTGCCCAACATGAGATGGCTGCCGCGAATATGGATCTTGACATTTCGAACAGTCCCGTCCGCGACCGCCATGACTTTACGCGTTTTTGGTGCTGCGTGTTGCTTGACGTTCGATCCCTTTTCGACCGGTAACTTATTGATTTCCACGATCCGATCTTTCAAGTCGGTGCTGTGAAAGATTCCCGCCAGGCCGTAGTAATCCGCGGCTGACACTGGATCAAATTTATGGTCGTGGCAACGAGCACAGCCTAGCGTCAGGCCGAGGATGGCCCGACCGAGCGTATCGATTTGTTCGTCGACAATGTTGGCTCGCTTCTTTACGGGGTCTCTTTCATTGAGAATCTTCACCCCCAGTGCCAAAAACCCGGTTGCGGTAACGCGATCATAGTCTTTGCGAATGCCGTCGCCCGAGGGAAGCAGGTCGCCAGCAATTTGCTCCTGGACAAACTGATCGTAGGGCAGGTCGCCGTTCAGCGCATTGACAACGTAGTTGCGATAGCTATATGCGAGCGGGTAAAGATGGTTCTCGTCACCACCGCTGGAATCACCGTAACGTGCTACGTCAAGCCAATGTCGGCCCCATCGTTCTCCATAATGAGGTGACGCCAGCAGTCGATCAATCAATACTGCAAATGAATCGGGGGATTCACTATTCAGAAACTCGTCCATCTCGGAAACAGTCGGCGGCAGTCCGATCAGATCAAAGTAGGCTCGCCGGACCAGCGTCCGTTTGTCCGCTGGCGGTGCGGGCTTCACCGTGGCATTTTCCAGTCGCGCCAAGATGAAGAGATCGACCTCGTTGCGCACCCAATACTTGTTCTTCACAATAGGCAACACCGGTTGACGAGGCGTGACAAACGCCCAGTGCCGCTTCCATGGCGCGCCTTGTTCAATCCAGCGTGATAGCAACTGGGTCTGATGACGGGACAGTCCCATTTTCCAATCGGGCGGCGGCATTCGAGAGTCGTTGTCATACGACGTAATACGTTTGACAACTTTACTCTGCGCACTGTCTCCCGGAACAATCGCGAAGCCGCCCGAGTCAAGCCGAGCGAACGCCCCTTCGCGAGTGTCCAGCCTCAATCCAGCTTTGCGTTTATTCGAATCTGGACCGTGACATTCAAAGCAATTGGCGGCCAGGATGGGGGCGATATCGCGACTGAAATCAATGTCCGCGGGACCAGCCTGATGGTCGTTTTCAGGTGCCGCGATCCCGGCACCTGGAGACCAGACGCTGCAAAACGCAATCACCAGCAGCAGACCCAGCAGACGTTTCATGTGCAGCTCCTTCGGTTGGCGTA
>CAZITS010000641.1:0-4003 GCA_964542185.1 uncultured Pirellulaceae bacterium | reverse complement strand
TGGTTTTGTTCCGCAATGAAGTGCTGGCTGAGTTTCCGTATGTCTGTCTGTTTGTCGGACTGTGCGTGGCTGAGACCGCAACACGTCAGTATCAACAGGGTGGTGCCAGTCAGGCAGCAAGCGACTTGAGGTGGCATGATGTCTCCTCCTGGAACGAACACAAAAGTCGTTAATTACGCGACGAACAATTACGCGACGAACGTTGCCGGTGTCGCCGCCTGAGGTGCGCCGAGTGATGGTGTAGCAAACAGGATCTGGTCACGATGGTCGAGTCACCCCTGGGGTTGTCCAATGTGCGGAGATCTGGCCGCGCGCAGTGCGAGATCGGTCTCTCTGCAACGGTTGTTTCGTGCTCGGGCGGCCTGGCGATTTAATTCCGGTAGTGCATCGTCCGGCCTGGACGCGAGCCGTCCACTCTACCACGGGTTTGTCACGCCGCCGAATCGCGTTATGGTTGCAGGAACTTCCGGGCACGAATCCGGGCAGCGATTCCTCGTTGTCGATGCCGGGAGGCGAAACCAGGGTGCCAGGCATGTTGGCCGCAGATGACGCCAGAAACAGACTCGATTCAGCTCGGATCGTGCGCGAGAGTTTTGTGGAGCAGGTGCGTTCCCACGAAACGATCGATTCGACCAACGACGATGCCCTCGAATTTTGTCGAAACAACCCCTGTCCGGTACCACTGCTGGTGGTCACCTCGCGACAAACCGCTGGGCGCGGCCGTGGCTCCAACCAGTGGTGGTCGAGCGCAGGTGCGTTGACCTGCTCCCTGGTCATTCAGCCTGCCCATTTTGGCATCGTTGAACAGCAGTGGCCGAAAGCGTCGTTGACCACCGGCCTGGCGATCTGTCTGGCGCTGGACACCCTGGCAAGACAACAGGAGGTTGCCCTCAAGTGGCCCAACGATGTCTGGATGAACCGGCGGAAAATTTGCGGGATCCTGATCGAAGTCGGCGGCCGGCGGCCGACGCCGACGCTGGTGATCGGGATCGGGATCAACGTCAATAATTCGTTTGCAGGTGCCCCCGACGAACTTCAAGAGATCGCTACCTCCTTGGCTGATACAACGGGCACCGCGTTTGATTTGACTGGAGTTCTGGTGGAGGTGTTGGGGGAATTAGAACGCCAGCTGGCGCGTTTGCGAGACGATGATCCGCAGTTGGCCGTGGAGTGGCAGGCCAGGTGTGCCTTGCGCGGGAGGTTTGTTGAATTGGAAGCGGGGCGTAAAAAAATTCAGGGTACCTGTCTGGGAATCGACGCGGAGGGAGCCCTCATGCTGCAAACACCCACGGGCCAGGAGCGGTTTTTTGGGGGCGTGATCACCCAAATTCACTAAA
Source organism: uncultured Pirellulaceae bacterium (assembly GCA_964542185.1). GTDB lineage: Bacteria > Planctomycetota > Planctomycetia > Pirellulales > Pirellulaceae > UBA9264. The sequence continues at coordinate 2,666 of CAZITS010000641.1, read as the reverse complement.
CTTGCGACAAAACGTGGTCAGAGCGGGTGTGCGTATCGACAGTCGGGCGTTTCGCCATAAAATGGGTGGTTTGCGCTTGGGCGCAAGGAACTCCCGGCAGGTTCCGGCTGGCGGCGACTTACGTGGCCGGCGCCAGCGGCCTGACGCCCTGGGAGCCAAGGCCACAGGAACACAAGGCGGCAGGAAACTGAGATGGATTTATACCTCATCGAGCCCGATCATCTGCAGTTGGCAGTTACGGGTATGACCGTCGTGTTCGCTGCGCTGACGCTAATTGCCGTATTTATCTACTCGCTGCCGCGGGTACTGGCGGTTGTAGACGGTATTTTTCCGTCCGCACCGGACCAGCTCTCCTCTCCCAACGAGGAACAGGAGCGGGCGGCGGCCGTTGGGTTTGCGTTGCATCACCACCGCACCCAATCAACCAGGTAACTAGAACCACAAACTCAATGGGCTGAGCATCCAGAATCATATGGGGAATCTTCTCGAATTTTTTCAGACGACCGGCTTTGCCACGCTCAGCTTCGGCAACGTGGCGATGATCGTGATTGGTATTACGTTCATTACGCTGGCGATTCGCAAGCACTACGAGCCGTTGTTGCTGGTGCCGATCGGCATGGGCATCATTGTGGGGAATATTCCCTTCAGTGAAGACATGCAGCTGGGAGTGGAGAACCAGGGAGCGATTCTGGTTGAAGATGGCAAGGTGCTGACGGAGACCATCGAAGACTCCGGAAGTACGGATTCATGGATGCTGAACCCACTGGTCTCCGTTTTTACTGGCACTGACGACGAGTCCGAGGAGGACGGGGACGATGCTTCGGCAGTTCAACCGGAGCAGGTTCGCTCGCGTTCAGGAAGCGTACTGGGTTATCTCTACTTTGGTGTCAGTCAGGGTATTTTTCCGCCCCTGATTTTTCTGGGGATCGGGGCGATGACCGACTTCTCCACCATGTTGTCCAATCCGCGTCTGGTCATGCTGGGAGCGGCCGCTCAGATCGGTGTATTCCTGACGTTTCTGGGCGCTTTGTATCTGGGGTTCGGTGAGGAACAGGCGGGCGCGGTGGGCATTATCGGTGGTGCTGATGGTCCCACGGCGATCTTTCTCTCCGCCAAACTGGCTCCGGAGTTGCTGGGGGCGATTGCGATTGCGGCCTATTCTTATATGGCGCTGGTACCCGTGATTCAGCCGCCGATCATGAAGCTGTTGACGACGCAAAATGAACGCAAGATTCGCATGAAGCCGCCGCGTGAAGTTTCCAAGGCCGAACGGATCGTGTTTCCGATTGCCGCCTTCTTGATTTGCACATTGCTGGCGCCTGGCGCGCTGGTGTTGATTGGGATGTTGTTCTTTGGCAATTTGCTCAAGGAGTGCGGCGTCACCGATCGGCTGGCACAGAGTGCGCGTACGTCGATGATCGACATTGTGACCATCTTGCTGGGTTTCTCAGTGGGTGCCAGCACGGCCGCCCGGAATTTTTTGCAGCCGGAGTCCTTGCTGATCTTTGGGCTGGGGGCTACTGCCTTCGCAGTGGCGACGGCCGGTGGCGTACTGTTTGCCAAATTGATGAACGTCTTCCTGAAAGAAAAAATCAACCCCTTGGTGGGTGCGGCAGGAGTCTCAGCGGTACCCGATTCGGCGCGTGTGGTCGAGATGGTGGGACTGGAAGAGGATCCTGAAAACCACTTGTTGATGCACGCGATGGCACCCAATGTGGCTGGTGTTCTCGGTTCCGCGGTTGCTGCTGGAATTCTCTGGTCAGCCCTCACAAATTGACGCAAGCAGGTAAGCAAGAGTGGCCAAAAAGATCCCTTTCATGTGTACGGCGTTTCGAGACGGCTTTCAGTCGGTTTACGGAGCGCGCGTGTTGACAAAAGACTTCCTTCCCGCGTTGGCGGCGGCCCGCGATGCAGGGATTGATTATTTTGAAGCGGGCGGGGGTGCCCGTTTTCAGTCGTTGTATTTTTATTGCAACGAAGACGCCTTTGACATGATGGACCAGTTTCGCGCCACAGCGGGTCCCTCTGCCAACTTGCAGACGCTCGCGCGCGGCGTCAATGTCGTAGGACTGGAATCGCAGTCAAGTGACATCATCCGACTGCATGCCGAGTTGTTCAAGAAGCACGGGATCACGACGATCCGAAATTTTGACGCGCTGAATGATGTGGAGAACCTGGTTTACAGTGGCCAGTGCATTGCCGCAGCGGGCTTGAAACATCAAGTCTGTGTGACCTTGATGGAGTTGCCGCCCGGATGCGAAGGTGCGCATACCTCTGAGTTCTATATCGATCGTGTGCGGCAGATCCTGGCTGCGGATATTCCGTTCGATTCGATCTGTTTCAAGGACGCTTCCGGGACCGCGGTGCCGTCCAAGGTGCACGATACCGTCAAGCAAGCCCGCCAGATCCTTCCGGCGGGCACATTTATTCATTTTCATACACACGAAACAGCCGGAATTTCAGTTCAGGCCAACCTGGCTGCGCTCGATGCGGGCGCGGATGCGATCGATCTCTCATTAGCGCCGTGTTCCGGCGGTACCTGCCAGCCGGACATCCTGGTGATGTGGCATGCTTTGCGGGGTTCTGATTACACCCTGGGCATTGATATCGACAAAGTACGTGAAGCCGAAGAGGTGTTCAAGGAGTGCATGCAGGAATATTTTCTG
>CAZITS010000640.1:0-4006 GCA_964542185.1 uncultured Pirellulaceae bacterium | reverse complement strand
GTCAATCAAACTGCTGTCAATCAAACTGCTGTCAATCAAACTGCTGTCAATCAAAAAGGTACAACCGGGATGTTGCTGCGCTTGTCGCGATGAATACCTCGCCCGGCGTTCGCAATTGGTGCAATACCCTCGTCCATGGAATGTCGTCGAAGGATATACACTGTTCAATGACCCACAGCGCAGAGATGTTTGTCGGATATTCGCTGTGCCAATACCTGTGTGAGGACGGCTGCCAAGAGGGCATCGTGATTCTGGAAGGGTGAAGTATGGAAGATCTGTTTTCTGTTGCCGACAAAGTAGTGATTGTGACCGGCGCGAGCCGCGGAATTGGTGAGGCGGTAGCGCGAGGATTTATTGCTCGCGGCGCCAAGTTGGTTTGTACGGCGCGTTCGGTAGAATCGATGGCTGAGCTAGCAGCGTCGGCACCTGACCGCGTGGCAGTCGTTGGCTGCGATCTTGCCGAAGCAAGTGAAATACGTCAGATCTCTCAGGTGGCCGAAGAACGATTTGGCCGAGTAGATGTCTTGATTAACAACGCAGGAACCACAACAGTCGCTGCAGACCCGTATCAAGACGAAGCGAATTGGGATTTGACACTTCAGGTAAATCTGAAAGCCGCGTTTATATTGGGAGGGGCCGTTGCCAAAGTCATGGAGCGTCAGGGCAGCGGCTCGATCATTAATATTGCGAGTATTGGAGCGTTGCTTGGCTTTCCCGATAATCCGTCTTACCAGGCTGCAAAGGGTGGGCTGCGTCAACTAAGTCGTGCGATGGCGCGGGATTTTGGCTCCGACGGAATTCGCGTCAATACAGTCTGCCCCGGGTACATTCGAACTCAAATGACTGAGCGAAGTTACCAGGATGAGGCAATGCGACAGGCCAGGACCTCGCGTACCTTGCTTGGTCGCTGGGGTGACCCTGAAGACCTGGTAGGGGCTTGCCTCTTCCTGGCTTCTGATGCTTCCAGTTACATTACAGGTGTCGATCTCGCAGTGGACGGTGGCTGGACAGCTCAAGGACTCTGATTTTGAGCTGATAGAAGGATGCGATTTCCAGGGATCCGGAGGCGTTTTGCGTTTTTCAGACAAGTTTTCCACTTCGTGTCCAACGCCATAATCACCCCGAACATGCCCAAGAAGCGCGATTTTCACTTGCGCGTTGGCCAATTCAATTCGACTTTGTGCCGGCTTGATTGACATTGCTGCTAGCACGCGTAGAATCGGCCTCCCCATAGCACATTTGGCGTGAATTCAAGAACTCGCGTCGTGCTTGTGGGAATCTCTTCGATGGAGCGGTCGTTGGTTTGTGGGGGCACGCTTTTTCGTAGCCAAATCCCACGGTGTCGGTGCGCGAAGGATGCGTTCAGAAGTGTACAAGAGCAGCGATAAGGATATCGATCGTTTCCGAGAATTTCTCGTGGAACGTCTGGGCCGTGAACGCTACGAAGTGTGGTTTGGTGGCGTGCGCTTTGAATTGCGGTCGTTTGTGTTGACTGTGTTCGCCCCCGATCAGTTTACCTTGGATCGCCTTCGAAACCGCTTTCGCGTAGAGATTCAGCATGCGGCGGCGCACGCGGTTAAAGCAGATGTAGAAGTATCGTTCAATATTGACGAATCGTTGGAACCGTCGCGATCTGCGAGTTCTTTGCCAACGGTGCATTCCAAAACGATGGCCCAGGATAGTGATTCACGGCCAGAGTTGGCGACCGCTGGTGGCGAAGGTTCCAATCTGCCTAAGCTAGTCAAACGTCCCACCCTAAGTTCGTTCGTGGTTGGCGATCACAATCGAGTAGCGGTTACCGCCGCGACTACCATGCTGCGTAAAGTGGGTGCGATTTCGCCGCTCCTGGTTTACGGTCCTCCTGGATGCGGCAAAACTCACTTGCTTCGTGCGATCCAACTTGCAGCCCGTCAGAAACGCGGAGTCGTTCGGGCGATTTATCTTTCAGCAGACCAATTCACGACCTATTTTCTGGAAGCGTTGAGAGGTAGTGGGCTTCCCAGTTTTCGTCGCAAATATCGAGACGTGCACTTGCTCTTGATCGACAATGTGCAGTTTTTTTCGGGCAAGCGCGCGACGATGGTGGAATTGCAACATACGATGGATGAGCTCAGTCGCCAGGGGCGGCAGCTTGTATTGGCTGCGGATTGTCCACCGTCACACATGTCTGGTTTAGGGCCAGAATTGATTGCCCGGATGTCTGGCGGCGTTGTTTGTGGAATGGAGAATGCCGATTTCCGTACGCGCCTGACGATCTTGCGCCAGCTCACTCAAGAACGAAAGCTATCAGTACCCAGCGGTGTGTTGGAAATGTTGGCTGAACAGATACGTGGCGATGTTCGCCAGTTACAAGGCGCGATGAACCGTTTGAATTTGACCAGCGAAGCGCTTGGTTGTCCGGTCACACGGGAACTGGCAGAAGCCACACTGGCAGACGTGTTTTCGACAATGCAGCGAGCTGTTGGGCTGACGGACATCAGTAAGGCGGTGTGTGGCCTGTTTGGTTTGGAACCTTGTGAATTGAAATCCGAACGTCGCACCCAGAAGATCACGCAGCCCCGGATGCTCGCGATGTGGTTGGCGCGCAAGTACACACGTGCCGCATATTCAGAAATTGGCGATTTCTTTGGTAACCGCGCGCACAGTACCGTAATTTCTGCACAGCAAAAAGTAGATGGCTGGGTTTCGGCGGGTAGCTCAATTCGCCTGGGGCGATCGGTCTGTCAGGTTGCTGACGCAATTCGCCAGATTGAGAGCCAGTTGCAGGCTGGATAACCTCTGCTTCCCCTGCGTTTCCGTTGCAGTCGAGTATGCGGTGGCAGAGACATGTTCTCGTCGAGAAGCTGCTCGTCCGATTTTGTCACTGCAGGAACTGAAGGCGGAATAGCCTGGTTATGTATGGGCGATGCGTTTACCAGGCGAGTTGTGCGTCGCCCGGTTGCAGTTTCCCTGCCGGGCGGATTCCCTTTCCTGGGCGATTGTTGAGGCGATCCCCTAGATCTTCACGGCCTGCGGCAGCGAATTCCTGAAGCCTGCGGACAATTTCGGGATGCTTGTCAACAAGGTTGGTTGTTTCACCGACGTCGTTTTTGAGATCGTAGAGCTCCAGGTTTGTTTTGGCCTGGCTGTACTGAACGGGTTTTCCTTGAGTGCCTCCTGCGCGACCCGCAAGAGTGCGGTAGGAGTGGGGGAAGTGGAGTTTCCATTGACGATCGCGTATTGCCTGTAGTTGGCCACCGCGATAATAGCAATAGAACGCCTCGTGGGGTGATCTCGCCTGCGGGTGGGCAAACATGAGCGGTCTGATGTCCTCCCCGTCGATCTTGTGGTCAGGGAGTTTGGCTCCAATGAGTTTCGCCACGGTAGGCAAAACATCGATGGTTGATCCTAGCTCATCGCAAGTCGTACCTGCTGGAATCTTGCCCGGCCACCACATGAGTGTTGGTTCTCGAATGCCGCCCTCAAATTCAGTTCCCTTGCCTTCACGCAAAGGTGCGGCTGAACCGGCGTGATTTCCATAGCTGAGCCAGGGGCCATTGTCAGACGTGAAAATGACAAGAGTCTTTTCAGTTAATTTCAGACGTCTTAAGGTGGTCAGGATTTGGCCGACAGACCAATCAATTTCCATGACCACATCGCCGAACAGCCCGTTTTCGCTTTTTCCCTTGAATTTATCCGACACATAAAGCGGAACATGTACCATGCTGTGTGGAAGATAAAGGAAGAACGGTTCGTTGCGATGTCGTGTGATGAAATTAACAGCACGGTCAGTGTATTGTGTGGTCAGTTGTTCCTGATCCTTTCCCAGGACGTTGGTGTTGATTACGCGATTTCCTTCCAGGAGTGGCAATCTTGGAAAACGGTCGCCCATCGTAGGGTGTAATGGCCACATGTCGTTGGAATACGGAAGACCGAAGTACTCGTCGAATCCGTGGGACAATGGCAGGAATTTGGGGTGGTGCCCCAAGTGCCATTTTCCAAAACACGCCGTTGCATAGCCGCGTTG
>CAZITS010000639.1:0-4010 GCA_964542185.1 uncultured Pirellulaceae bacterium | reverse complement strand
GAATCGGTGGCACCACGCCTGTGGCGGTCCGTCGCGCCAGCGTTGCAGGGGCGGTGCCGAGCAGCTGGTAAAGTGGTTGGCCATTGGTGATGTGATGAGGTCGGCCGGTGGGATCTCGAATGGTCGCGTTGTGATCGATTCCCAGCAGGTGGAAGATGGTCGCAGCCAGTTCCTGGGGAAGAACCCGACCCGTACGTGGATACGCGCCATTCACATCACTCGATCCGTACACCTGCCCGCCAGAAATGCCTGCACCGGCCAGGGCGCAGCTGAACACCGGGCCCCAGTGGTCGCGTCCGCCAGCGGCATTAAATTTTGGCGTGCGTCCAAACTCGCCAACCGCCACAACAAGTGTTTCATCCAACAGTCCGCGTTCGTCCAGGTCTTCGAGCAAGGCTGTGAAACCGACGTCGAATTGCGGGCAAAGGACGTTCTTGACGCGGTTGTTGTTGTCTGCGTGCGTGTCCCAGGTAGGACGATTGGAACTGAGGTCACCTGGCTCACGTGGCCATTGGACGTGTACGAACCGCACACCGGCTTCGATTAAACGGCGCGCCATGAGTACGCTTTGGCCCCATTTGCCGCGGCCATAGCGGTCTCGCAGTTGGGTTGGTTCCCGGTCGATGGCAAATGCGGAGCGGGCCTTGCTATTGGTGAGGATTCCCAACGCTTCCTGACGTTGACGCGTAAAATCACGGACGTTACCGGTCTGCTCGACGGCTCGGAAGTGGCCGTTGATCTGGTTGAGCAACGAGGCGCGACGCGATAGACGCAGCGGCGGGACATCTCCCGGTAGCTGGAATTCCCTGACGGTGAATCCAGGCGCGTGTGGCTCGCACGTAAATCGATCCGGGTTGGCGTGACTTCCGAGAAATCCGCCGCTCTGTCCCGAGATGAGCACCCCCGGATTGGCCACAATCGGTTCTGGAAGCCAGGCAAAGCTGAACGGGATTCCATCGCTGGGTTTCAGTACCTTCACCACCGATCCGATGTTGGGCCAATCGGATGGATGGAGAAAACGGGCGTTGGCACCGCGGTAGGGGAATCCCGTCAAGATCCAGTATCCACTGGTGGAATGGATGTTGTCGTTGGTCGACATCGCACGACAAATGGCCAGTTTGTCTGCGTGCCGGGCAGTGCGAGGAAGCAGATCTGAGAATTGAATTCCGGGAACATTGGTGTCAATCGGTGCGAACGCGCCGCGGATTTCGGCGGGCGCCTCGGGTTTCGGATCGAACGTTTCGTGTTGCGGCGCACCACCAGAGAGGTAGAGGTAGATTACATTTTTGGCGCGGCCGAATGTAAGGTCGTGTGTTTCCCCTGTCGAAGTTGGCGATTGGGCAGAGAGGAAACCTGGCAAAGACAGACCCAGGCAGTTGAGCCCACCGATTCGCAGCCATTCTCGACGTCCCCAGCCAGGACGAGTGGAATCGTAAACAGATAGCATAAGGTGGCTCCGGATGGGGGGCTGGACACGGAAACTTCTGGGGCCCAGTCCATAATTGCCATTTTAACCTCGCGGCGGAGTTTGTCGCCACCGGTGTTTTCGACACCGTTGAAACCAGGAGGCAACTCTATTCCAGACTGTGTGGGACAAATCACACGGCGAGTGCCATGCGGTCACCCATCCTGGCGTACAACTCCCGTTGCTCGGCGGAGTGTTTCAGCAGATCCTCGTCGAACCGGACTTTTCCGGGACCGAAGACGGTGATCGTGGCTGAGCCTCCAAATCGGAAGTACCCCTTTTCGTCCCCCTTGGAAACCATCGAGTCGCTTTCGTAGGTTTGGCAGATGCTGCCGACATTGGTGGCGCCGATTTCGAGCAGCAGTACTTTGCCGAGCGTATCGGTTTCCAGGACGGTCAAAGCGCGTTTGTTGGTCACCAGGATCTGAATGTTCTGGCAAAGTGCGATCGGGTTGACCGAAAAGAGGGGGCCGTTGACCACGCGAGTCGGACCGGCACGGCCGGTTGCCGGGAAATGAAACCGGTGGTAATCGACCGGACAGAGACGGGAGAGCAGGAGTGATCCGCCGGAGAATTCCGCTGCCAACGGTTTATCTTGAAGCAGGCTTGCGAGGTCAAACATTTGGCCTTTGACGAATAATCCCTGGCATTGGGAAAGATTGGGCACGCAGAGATGTCGGCCATCGGCGGGAAACACGATTGCCTGCGGATCCGGTTGGACAGGCCTGGCTGAGGGTTGTAGCGTGCGCGAAAAAAAGGCGTTAAAGCTCTCAAAATCTTGCGGTGCAGTTACCAATTCCGTCGGGTCGACACGGTATTCGTCAATGAACGGTTGGATTTTGCTGCGCGATGCCGGGCGATCCATCCGCCAGCCGTACCATCGGGAGAACCACGTTCGTTTGACAAGGGCATTGAGCGCGAGTTTGCCCAATGGGGTTCCATAGGTCCAGCGTAGATACTTTTCGCCGTAAATCTGCTCGCTGCGCGTCTGATTCTGATAGCGATCAAAGAAGACGATTTGTTGTGGTTGTGTCATGTCGCCGAGCAGTGGCAAATGGTGTGCTGTGAACAAGCACCAGAACTCAGAGGGAAGAGAAAGTTAACGTAGCACGAAGGGACCATCTGGGGTAAGTCGGGCTGGTCACCTCTCTCTGGGAACCAGCCCCAACGAGAGAACAGCCAGTCAGGGTGTTGGGTGCTGCTTCAAAGGATGTTGCTGTCAAGCGGTGTTGAGCCCGGTAATCGTACCTGTGCTGGACGCGAACGCATCGACGTGGACTCCAAATTGTTGCAGCATGTTGATATACAGATTGCAGAGTGGCGTGTTATTTTCGCTGCTAAAAGCCAGGTGCTGGCCATGCTGGAAGCCGCCCCCAGCCAGCAGGATCGGCAGGTTGTTTGTGTCGTGGATGTTCGCATCGCCGAGATTGCTACCGTAAAGGACCATGGTGTGGTCCAGGAGACGCTGGCCATTCTCTGGCTTTTGGGCGAGCGAGTGGAGCAGTTTGCACAGGGCCACCATGTGTTGCCGATCCGCCGCTTCGAGTTGACGAAGTTTCTCCGGGTTCTGGCCATGGTGACTGAGGCTATGGTACGGCTCTGTGGTGGTTTCCTGATCTCCCAGTTGGAACACAGGTGTCCTGAACGCATCGACCATCAGGGTGATGATCCGCGTGGAATCGGTTTCGAATGCCAGTTGCGCCATCGCCAGCATCAAGTCGAATTTCTCGAAGAATCGTTTGTTGTCGTTGATCGGTTCCGGGGGCGGTTGCACTGGCTTGGGTTTGGGACGCAACTCCCAGTCGCGCGCCACTCGCAGGCGTTCTTCGACTTCACGGATCGAGGTCAGATACTGGTCAAGGCGTGACTGGTCGGACTTGCTGATGCGTCCACGCAAGCGGCGAGTTTCCGTCACCAGCGTATCCAGAATACTGCCCCGGTTATCGAGGCGTTGCAGTTGTCGTTGGGTCGCTTTGGCATCTCCCTGCAGGAACAGCTTGCCGTACAGACGCGTCGCATTGTCCTCGGCGGGCAACAGCACACCGTCGCGTGTCCACGACAGGCTGCGAACGTCTTTGCGGATATTGACACCCAGGTTCAGGGACGAGAAACGTGTTTCCTGGGGAAGCCTGGAGGCGGCGAATTGATCGAGGGATATGCTGTTGCGGAAACTGGCGCTGAAAGCTCCCCGAGCCGCGGTCAAAAAGCAGTTGTCCGTGCTGTGGGCTCCGCTCACGCCAGGATGCGAGAGTCCACTGAAGACGGTAAAGTCTTTTCGGAAATCGGCCAAGGTCGAGAGGTAGGGAGACAGGGCATAATCCTTGCCTCGATCGACCGGAAAGAAGTTCTGCGCCAAGAGCCCGAGATTGTTGGCGATGATCAGCATCCGCTGGGGACTTGCTGGTGTGGCTGCAGCGGCCAGCGCTGGTGTCATGCATTCCAACGCTGGCAGCGCGATGGTAACGCCCACTCCCCGCAAGAATGTCCGTCGTGGCAGGTGTGCAGACCGAGCCAACGTCGGAGTCGGAGGTGTCGTGGCGACTGC
>CAZITS010000638.1:0-4012 GCA_964542185.1 uncultured Pirellulaceae bacterium | reverse complement strand
ATCGGCCGGCTCCCCAAACGGGTTTGCCTCTTCCGGCTCAGTGGCAGGCGCCGGCCTGGCGGCATCTGCGTCATCGGCAGGATCTTCTCCAAACGGGTTTACCTCTTCCTTTTTGGGAGCCACAGCCGGGGCGGGTTCCTGATTGCCACGCGGAATCACGCCGGTACCGACCGCCGCCGGTTTCGCCGTGGCGTCTGCTGCGACAGCCGAACCAGTCAAGCCCGCGCCGCCATCAGCAAAAGGATCGTTCGCGGCCTTGTCCTTGATCTCGATGGCGGGCTCCGCGGCACCAGATCCAGGTGCCGCTTTTCGCACGACTTTGGCCTCATTGCGAACCAGAGCTTCATAGCGCTGCTTTTCTCTCGCGAGTCGCTTCTGCACAACGGCGAACCGCGCCTGCAAACGTGCCCGCTCAATCATGACGCGTGCGCCTCCTTGCACCCGTTCCAATGCCTTGGAAATCGGAAACTTCTGGCGGATCGCATTCGCTTCGCGTGCTGCCCCGGCCTGGAAGTCCTGTTGCGCGGACTGCTTGTCGCCCTGCTGGTAACTCACCATCCCACGAAAATAGTAGCAGCATGGATTCTGGAAACCCGCCTTGATCACCTCGGAGAACGCACTGTGCGCGGCTTCCCATTCACCCGCGTAGTACGCATGCAAACCTTGGCTGTAGCGCTCGTTCAGTCGATTCCCCTTGACTTGTGCAGCTCCAGCGGAGGTACACAGCAGAGTTACGCATGCCACCATCACGGCGGTTCGAATCCTGGCCATTGGGAAATACTCCTGGCGGAACGAGAAAAAAGCCATCAGCCCAGTCGGCAGAGCAATCGCTCCCAGCCAGTCACCTCTGCTGAGGCGCAAAGCTAGACCTGCGATACGCTTATGCTAGTCCGCTCGGCAATCGGACGCAAGCGAACGAGGCTAAAACAGCTGCCTCTCCAGTGGCCCGCGTGTCAATCGATTACATGGTACCGAATTTGGCGACCAGATCAGCAGTCCGCGAGCTGTAACCCCACTCGTTGTCGTACCAACTGACCACTTTGGCCAGTGTTCCTTCCCCGCCCAGCACTTGCGTAAAATCGGCAGCAAAGATCGAGCTGTGGGGGTCGTCGATGATGTCCGACGAGACCAGTGGATCCTCGGAATAGCTGAGAATTCCCTGCAAATCGCCGTTGGCTGCCTCCTGAATCGCAGCGTTGATGTCGGCTGCCGATACGGCGCGACCTAAATTCACGGTCAAATCCACGACACTCCCGGTGGCCACGGGAACCCGCATCGCAATGCCGGTCAACTTGCCGTCCAATTCGGGAATCACCAGACCGACGGCTTTGGCCGCACCGGTCGATGTTGGAATAATATTCTGCGCCGCCGCTCGTGCTCGATAGGGGTCGCTGTGGGGTACGTCTTGCACCTGCTGGTCGTTGGTGTAGGCATGCACCGTTGTCATCAGACCCGACTCGATTCCAAACGAGTCATTCAACACCTTCGCGACTGGAGCCAGGCAGTTCGTTGTGCAACTGGCATTGGAAACACATTTCATATCAGCCGTCAAAAGGTGGTCATTGACACCCAGTACGACCGTGAGGTCGGCCCCATCCTTGGCAGGTGCACTTAATACCACCTTGCCTGCCCCGGCCACCAGATGCGAATCGTAACCCGGTTTGGCATCGGTCGCGCGGGCAGTAAAAATACCGGTACTCTCGATTACCACATCCACACCCAGATCACCCCAGGGCAGTTGTGCCGGATTGCGTTCCGATAGCACGCGAATACGACCGTCATTGACAATCAAATGGTCATCGTCGTAACCCACGGTACCCGGAAAACGGCCGTGGACCGTGTCGTATTTGAGCAGGGTCGACAGCATCTGGTTATCCGTAAGGTCGTTGATGGCAACCACCTCGAACTCATCGCTCCGAGCCGCCAGGTTCCGGAACGTCAACCGACCAATTCGACCAAATCCATTAATTGCCACACGTATTGCCACGTTCACTTCTCCCGTACCCTGACGATCTGCGAGCCCCTCCCGCGCGGGTCTACCGCTGCGGGGAAACGCCGAATTATACTGGCCACCAACCGGCTCAACAACCGACGGCAACATGCTGGCCAACCCGCGAGGTGCATGCCGAAACCCCTGCTGGCAATGGTCCAACAATGCGGATCTTAGCACTGGAACCCTATTACGGCGGCAGTCATCGGGCCTTTCTCGATGGCTGGTCCCAGCGCAGTCGGCACCGCTGGACACTTCTCACGCTACCGGCACACCACTGGAAATGGCGGATGCGGCACTCCGCAGTCACGCTGCGTGCACAGATCCACGATCTCGGTACGCCACTCGATGCCTGGGATCTGGTGTGGTGCAGCGACATGTTAAACCTCGCCGAATTCAAAGGCCTGCTTCCTCCTCAGATCGCCAGACTCCCGGCTGTCGCCTATTTCCATGAAAACCAGTTGACCTATCCGGTGCAGGTCAAAGATGCCCGCGACCTTCATTTTGGCATCACCAATTTTCTGACCGCACTGGCGGCCGATGCGGTCTGGTTCAACTCCGCCTTCCATCAAAATGATTTCCTGGATGCCCTGGACATCATCTGGAAACAGATGCCTGACCAGCCACCACGGCGCGAGGTCAAGGAAATTCGAGACAAAGCGCACGTCTTTCCACCCGCGGTGGGAGAATTTCCGCCACGTGGAGTACGGCGGCCCGGACCGCTGCGGATCGTGTGGGCTGCTCGTTGGGAACACGACAAGAATCCTGACACTCTGTTTGCTGCACTAAAACAACTGCTCGACCGAAACGTCGACTTTCAGATCAGTGTCCTGGGAGAGTCTTTCCGCGAAACCCCGGCCATTTTCACCGAAGCTCAAGGCTGGCTGGCAGGTCACATCAAGCACTGGGGGTTCCTGTCGCCCGAGGACTACCGGCAGGCGCTCGGCGAGGCAGATGTCTTTGTCTCCACAGCCCATCACGAGTTCTTTGGAATCTCCGCCGTCGAGGCGATCACGGCCGGCGCGCATCCAGTCCTGCCCAATCGCCTGGCGTATCCGGAACTGCTCACGGGGCTGTCAGAGGAACAAAAAAACCTGTTCCTGTACGACGGCACGGTACCGCAACTCGCCCACCGCCTGGAAGCACTCGCGGGTCGGCTGGAGCAGGATCAACTTGGGGATACGCCCGTCAGCGAAGTCCAACAATTGGCCCAACGTTTCCAATGGAAAGTCGCCAGTGAAAACATGGACCGCGCATTGGAACGTCTCTGCGCAGCACATCGCGGGCATGACGACCTGGCCCACTGATACAGCATCAGGCCAACAAGTCATCGATTACTCGGCCAGGCTGACCTGCCAGGATCGACTCATCGCGTGTGTTGCGTTTGAACGTCAATTGCTCTGCCGATAACCCAAACAAGTGCAACAACGTCGCGTGATAGTCGAAATGGTTGACCACATTCTCGACCGCCTTGTGGCCGAACTCATCCGTCTTCCCATAGGCCAGGCCACTCTGAAAACCACCACCGGCGACCCACATACTGAATCCATAAGTATTGTGGTCACGACCAATATTCTTTTCATTCTGGATCACGGGCAACCGGCCCATCTCACCGCCCCAGTGGACGACAGTCGAGTCGAGCAGGCCGCGCTGTTTGAGGTCCGACACCAGCGCCGCCGAAGGGCGATCCACCTTGCGGCAGGCGGTGGGCAACGCTTTGTTGATCCCGCCATGATGGTCCCAAAACTGATTCTGCGTATAGACCTGCACAAAACGAACACCTCGTTCGATCAGTCGCCGGGCGATGAGGCAGCGGGTCCCGTAATCTGCGGTCTCTTTTTCATGGATGCCGTACATCTCCTGAGTCCCCCTGGTTTCCCCTGAGATATCGAGGGCTTCCCGCGCCGATGCCTGCATCCGAGATGCTAATTGGTAACTGTCCATCCGGGCCGCCAGGTCGTGCTGAACAGACCGCGCTGAAAAGTGTTCCTCGTTCAACCACCGCAGATATTTGAGAAACGA
>CAZITS010000637.1:0-4025 GCA_964542185.1 uncultured Pirellulaceae bacterium | reverse complement strand
ATGGACCCAGGCTATACAAATGGTCGCCGTCGATGGTTGGTGTTGCGCGAGGGCCCGGCCCCTGCTGTTGGACGTCCTGGTATCCGCGACCGATCACATAGGACCATTCTTCTCGGCCTGTTTCCCGGTTGTAACAGACGATGAAATCGGAGTCGCCTCGCTGTGCCCCCAGGAATACACGCTGATTGACCACGGCAATCGATGTATAGCCTGCACCGGGTTCAGCGATCCATCTGGTGCGCGGGGGATGTGCCAGCCAATCAAGATTCAGGTTATTTTCTGGAGAATGGCCGTTGCGCATTGGTCCCAGAAATTGAGGCCAGCTGCGATCGGGAAAATTCGTAGCTTCGTCTTGAGCTGAGCTGGCAATCGCCAACAGATTCAACAAACACAGTGCCAGGATGTGACAGGTGATTAACCGAACACCGGTGCGAGAAAGTGGGCATAGCATGGCATCGTCCCTGTTAACGGAGCAAGATGCTGACGACAGACGTGACGGGCTTGCGAGTCGATCCGGTTTGCCAGCAAACCCTGTGACTGCGAGGCGGAACAATGCCTTTCGACGGATCTGGTTGCACGAAACGGTGGCGTCGCGTGCGGGTCAAAGAGCAGTAATGATTGCGGCAGGCAAGAATTGTTACTAGGAAGAAGTAGAAGTGGCGGCCTGCGCTTCTTCCGGAGTGGCCTCTGTGTCCGAATCTGTATCCGTCTCGGTTTCAGAATCGGCCTCGGGCTGTTCCGCAGCGTCGGCATTCTCTTCCGGAGTAACGGTCGCGGCAACGTTTTGTGGCGCTGCACCAAGATCCTTGTCATCGCCCCGTAGCCAGCGAACTAGCAGAGTAATTTCACGCGGTGACAAGAGATTCTGGGAAGGATCGTCACTGGCAGCAAACGCGGGCATTCGGTCGTTGTTATCTCCGTAGAAACGTTCGTGCCCGGCATTCGCGATAAACTGGTAGAGCCATTCTGCCGACCCGTATCCAGTCAGGTCCGGAGCCGATCCAAGCTCTCCCTCGTCGTGCAGCTTGTGACAGTCAAGGCAGCCAAATTCTTCTGACATTGCGGTTCGGCCGGCGGCAAGGTCGCCAGCCGCGTCAGCGTCGGTGTCGAGCTGGTGCTGGTTGACCAGTTGGGCCTCGGCAGAGAGTGCTTTGACGACTTGTTCCAGCTTGGTTTTTTGTTCCGCATCGAGCTCGCTGAGAGAATCTTGTACGAAACTGGCCATTTCCCCTTCTTTGTGCACTGTATCGCCAAAGAACTCACGATCCTGGATTTTGTCTTTGTCCAACAGGCCACGAATCCACGCACGCGAACCAAATCCGAAGAGGTTTGGCGCGCCGCCTGGTTCTTCACTCTCTTTGACATTACCCTGTTCGTCTCGATCCGCTCGCCGTCCGGGAATACCGACGATATCAGATTGGCCAGAGGTGTCCTGGTAGCTGTGGCAGCTTGCGCAATTCCGTGTAAAGATTCTTGGCCCCTGAATCTCAGGGTCATTATAAACCAGACCGGCGCGTGCCCCGTCACGTGGAATACCCTGGAATTGGATCAGCTCCTTGAGCCGTTCGTATTCGTGATCCGCGGTTCGTTTGGCACGCTGGAAGTCCTCTGCGGCATTTGCGCGTTCATGGTGCAGGATACGAGCAGCTCCGGCTGCCGGTTCTCCGTCACGTGTGTAACTGTCGTGCTGCAGTGCTTCGACGGTCAGGTAGCCGGCGCCGATGAGCAGTGTGACGAGCGTTACCACATTAACGATATGGCCGTATTGGATCTTGGCGATCAAGGGCATCAAAAACAGAAAGCCCATTGCGACACCCGGAATGACGATGGCTCCGATAAACTCGCTGGGCGAGTGCTTCAATAACTGGAACAAAAACAGGTAGTACCATTCGGGCCTCGCTGCTCCGTAGGCTTCCGTTGGTTCGGCTGGGGGGCCCAGTTCCGCACCATGATTCCGAACGACAATGACGACCACTGCAATCAGCAGCACCAGACAGGCGGCAGCGTCTTTGAATACCTGTTTGGGCCAGAAATATTCATCGGCTCGGTTTGCTGACGAATGCGCGGTGATTCCATGGCGACGGAACATCGCTACGTGCAATGCGAGTACACCGATCAGCAGGATGGGGAGCACTCCAGCGTGCATTGCAAAGAAACGAGTCAAGGTGTAATGCCCGTATTCTCCACCACCAACGACCAGTTTCTGTATGTACTCACCACCAGGCGGGAGTGACATTAATTCCGTAGCGACTTTGGTTGCCCAGTAACCTTTTTGATCCCAAGGTAGCAAGTAGCCGGTCAGTCCCAGTGCCAATGTCAGTTGCAGCAGGACCAACCCGAGCCAGTAGTTGATTTCTCGAGGCTTGACATATGCCTTCGCAAAGATCACTTGCAGCATGTGCAACGGCAGTAGTACGACCATTCCTTGGGCCATGTAGTGGTGTACGCCGCGCAGGAACCAGCCGCCCTGCATCTTGTTTTGTATCCAGTACACACTCTCCCAGGCATTCTGGCTTCCCGCGCTATAGAACATCCACAAGAAAATGCCGGTGATTGCCTGGGTTACAAATGCAAACACCAGCATGCTGCCAGTGACGTAGACCCACCGTGACCCACCTGGAATGTTCTCGAACAGGGCTTCATCGACACTCTTTCGATAGCCTGTGCGATCATCCAACCATTGCTCAAACGCCTTGATCATGCTTTGGGTTTCTTTTCTTCGCGACCAGGGTAGAAATTCTGATAATGGACGTTCACGTACCCGGATTCGTCGATGGTGTGTTCCAGCGTATCTAGCGCTCGGGGGCTTGGGTTTTCACGTCCGGATTCACTTACCCGCTTGCTGCCATTGAGTTCAAATGAACTGTTGTGGCAAGGGCAATGAAAGGCCTGGCCATCGCATGACACGCTGCAACCAGCGTGTGGGCAAGTCGTATTGAAAACGCGTACTTCACTGTCACTAATCCGTTGCAGGTAAACCGAGCCGATCGGTTGTTGCGCTGTAAAATTCCAGGCATCGAATTGGTCGGTGATTACCGGGAAACGCTGAGGTGGTCCGTTGGGTGGGAGCGCCTTCAGCGAGCAGATGCGCACCAGTTCAGTCTTTCCGTCCTGATCACCTTTGGTGTGTTTGCCGGGTGTCTGGTTCTTGCGAAACAGCGGGTCGAGAAAGCTCAGTAAACCTGCGGCAAAAGGGACGACACCGACGATCAAGCTGATGGCTACGGTAGCACCCTCCAGGACAAAGTTGCGCCGCGGGGTCTCCGCCCCAGACGTGGTGGGCGAATCTGATGTGCCTGAGTTTCCCGATTGGTCTGACATGGGGGGGCTCCAAACAGCGATCGATATGGCGACGGTGCCAAAGCACCTGCAAGCAACAAAATTGCAGAAGTACATGGGCAGGCAGGCGCTCGTTGCGTGACCCGCCAACTTCCAACGGCTCATTGCCAGCAAACGGGTTCGACTCTGGACTCAAAGTTCGTTCTTCGAGCTGTAACCTGAAGGCTAGGTAATGGGGGGGTGTCGGCGTGAGACAATGTCACAACAGTTAACGATGGCTTGCATGACTGTCGCGCGAAGCCTCAGATTATGTCATGCCGGCGCGCACAGCGTCAAGAACGCTTGTCTGTAGTTCCTCGAGTTTGCCTTCAATTGTGGCCCCTGCGGCGGCTTTATGGCCACCCCCGCCGAAGTGTCCAGCCACCTGGCTGCAGTCCAGTTTGCAGCGGCTACGGAAGCTGACCTTGAAGCTTGTATTCTCGACGAGTTCGATGAAGATGACTGCCGCCTGGGTGCCATCGATTTCCAGGACCAGATTGACTAGGTCTTCGGTGTCGCTGGGAAGCGCCTGCAAGCGGTCGAAATCGCTTTTCATTACGTAGGTGTGCCCGAGTTTCCCGTCGTTTACGAGGTTAATGCGTGCCAGCACTTCGCCGCGCAGTCGCATTCGTCCACAAGAATTGCGTTCGTAGAGCTCGCGATAGATATCAGCCGGACAGGCACCTGCGTCGACGAGGCGCGCGGCA
>CAZITS010000636.1:0-4030 GCA_964542185.1 uncultured Pirellulaceae bacterium | reverse complement strand
ATGGCAAAACAGAAACGCATCTCCGCTGGGAGAGTGCCGC
This sequence comes from uncultured Pirellulaceae bacterium, assembly GCA_964542185.1. GTDB lineage: Bacteria > Planctomycetota > Planctomycetia > Pirellulales > Pirellulaceae > UBA9264. The sequence continues at coordinate 3,990 of CAZITS010000636.1, read as the reverse complement.
CTTGCGTAGCGGAACTTCTCGATAGTGGAATGCACCTATGCACCACATATCCACCCTACGTCCGAGTCCGTGCCATGCCCGCAGAACCTCACTCGACCAGTCCAACGGATCACGAAAACGAGAATCTGAAGGTCCGCTATCTACTGGAAATGAACGCACCGGATCAGCTTCAGCCAGCTGCTGCCGACCAAGAGCTACTCACCATCAATCTCATTGACCCACCGTGTCCGGAGTTCAGCTGGTTTCTGCACCAATGGATTGGCACACCTTTCCGATGGGGAGGGCGTGAATCGTGGACAGCAGCGGATTGGGAAGCATTCGCAACCGATTCTCAAGTGCAGACCTGGGTCGCATCAGTCGGCGGCGGCCCCGCCGGATATTTTGAGTTGCAGAAGCAGGCTGATGGGTCGGTTCAAATCTGCTGCTTTGGATTGGCTGAGCGATTTATCGGACAAGGGCTCGGCGGCGTTCTATTGAGCGCCGCAGTACGGCAGGCCTGGGCAATGAAAACCAGCCGAGTATGGCTCGCCACCTGCAGTCACGATCATCCGCATGCGTTGGCCAATTACGAAGCGCGCGGATTCAAACTCGTTGAACGCTCAGAACACCCAGCCAACAACGCGCGTGAATCAGCGATTTTTCATTCCCGTTAAGTGTCAGCGAATCACAATGGCCCTGTTGCCAAGTCCACCTTTCGAGGATTCTACCGTGCAGTCAATCGAACGTCGTACTTTTCTGGGAACCCTGGCAGCCGCCGCAGCGTCCCTCAAAGAACCGTCTATTGCCGCACCGCAACAGTCGCCGAAACGTCTCTTGTTCAACTGGGACGGATCCATGATCCACTGCTTCGGGAGAGCTGCACTGGGAAACCCAGATGGGCCCCTGACAAAGGAGCAATTCTCCAAATTGATTTTTGATCCCCTGGCCGAACAATCCGTGGACGCAGTCCTGTTCAGTTTCGGCAATGGCAACGTCGCGGAATATCAAAGCCGCGTCCTCGAATGGCCGGGCGAAGCGGACCGGTTCCAGTTCCCAGAGTCGAAAACCTGGCACGGTGGCGTTCCAGTCGATACTGCGGATCAATACAAGAACCCTCAGTCACTGGCAGAGGCTGGCGCGAATCCACCGCAGCTGGTCGTAAATGAATGCCACCGTCGAGGCATGCGTGCGTTCGTTTCCTATCGGATGAATGACTGCCATGACGGACAACACCCCAAAGGGACGATTCCCAATCCTGAATTACCCACGTTTAAACGTCAAAATGCCGACTGGTTAGTGGAAGACCTGGATTGGTGGACTGCTCTCGACTTCTCACACCCGCAAGTACAGGCTCTTAAACTCAAAGCCGTGGAGGAGTTCTTTGATCGCTGGGATTTTGATGGAATCGAACTGGATTGGCTGCGACACACACTGTACTTCCCCAGAGGTACCGAGCAGGAAAACGCACACCACCTGACGCAGTTCATGCGCAAGGTCCGCGAGTCGCTCAACCGACGGGCTGTGAAGAGAGGGCGTCCGATCGAACTGGCCGTCCGCATTCCCGAACGAATCGCCTGGTGTGAGGCCGGCGGTTTTGAGATCGCCAGCTGGATTTCTGAGGACCTGGTAGATTCACTGATTCTCGGGCAGGGCCTCACCAGCCTACCAACGCTGGCAGAATTCCGTGCGTTAATGGGGACACGCAAGCTACCCATCTACCCATGCATGACGCCGATCGGAAACGGGTATATGGCGCAGCCAGACGAAGTCATCCGTGGCACCGCGGCAAACTTGTGGAATGCTGGAGCCGATGGACTCTACGCTTTCAATTGGTTTTATTACGGGCCCTGGCGAAAGGCCCTGCTGGCAGAGATCGCGGAGCCTGGAAGGCTGGCGGGAAAAAACAAACGATATATCGCCACCCACCGTGTCGCCGCACCGAGCGGCCAGCCCGGTGCTGACTATGTGCGTTACAGTACGCAAGGGCGCACCGCTGTCGTCCCCTTTTCGATCAACGTAAAAAACGGATCACACACGGTTGAATTAGCTGCCGGCGGGAATTTCAAAGCCCAGAACGACCGCCCCAAACAAGCCTATCTCTGGCTGGAATTCGAATTGCTGGGTGAGCAGGACGTCCTCACGGTTACCTGCAACGATCACGCCTTGGAAATTCCGCAAACGCGCCACGGTGTGGAACGCAAGCGATTGGGAAAACCGCTGAGCCTACCGGCCAGCCAGGGAATCCTCGGCTTGCCTGCGAACCGCCCCATCGACAACACCTTCTCTGGAACTCCGGTTCCGGTCCCCGTCGAGGCCTTGAAGCAAGGTACAAACCGCTTGACGTTTACACTGAAACACCGCACGCCTGAACTCAACCAGGATCTACGGATTACACGACTGGAAATCCAAACCGGGTATTGAGAGCGAAACCGACGCGCGCCAACAGCACCCCAGCATCCGGCTGGCACCCAAACACCGGACGCGCCACGACGCATCTACCAGCGCACTTTACCTGCGAAATTCAGGCGATGATCTCGTCAATCCTGCGCCCGCCCAAGTCGGTCAGGCGTTTGAAGCGCCCGCCGTGGTAGTAGGTCAAATCCATGTCGTTGAGGCCCATCAAGTGCAAGATCGTCGCATGCAGATCATGCGTGTGGTAGACATTTTCAACCGCCTTCTTGCCAAGTTCATCGGTACTGCCAACCACCGTGCCACCTTTCACGCCACCGCCAGCTAGCCAGCACACCATTGCTTCTTTGTTGTGGTCGCGGCCCGGATTGCTGCGGAAGAAATTCATAGAATTATCCGCGGTCCTGCCGAATTCTCCACACCAGACAATCAGAGTTTCGTCCAGCATTCCCCTTTGTCGCAAGTCCTGAATCAAGCCCGCCACAGGGCGATCGATTTCCGCACCTCGGTTACGGTGCTCCGCAGCGATATTCTCGTGCGAGTCCCACCCGCGGCAATAGATTTGCAGAAAACGCACACCTCTTTCAACCATTCTCCGAGCCATCAAGCACTTTCTCGCCATCGGCTGGGTAACGGCATCATCCAATCCATACAGCTGCCGAGTGGCCGCGGTTTCCCGCGCGACATCTAACGCTTCGGGAACCGTATCCTGCATGCGAAATGCCAATTCATAGTTACGCATTCTTCCCAGCAAGTTCTGGTTGCGTTCGTTTGAATCCAAATAACGTTCATTCAACTGATTCAACAATCGCAAATTGTCTCGTTGTTGACGACGCGTAATTTCGTAACCTGGCAACAGGTCAACGATCGGTGGGCCAACCGGATTCATTAATGTGCCCTGGGTCGCCGCCGGCAAATAGGCATTAGACCAATTCATTGCACCACCAAATACGCCACCCCGTTCATCTGGCAAAACAACATACGCCGGCAAATTCTCGTTTTCGCTACCCAGACCATAAATGACCCAAGACCCAAGCGATGGACTTCCAGGAATCGCTTCCCCGGTGTTCATGAAAAAGGTGGCCGTAGTGTGAGCTTCAACGCTGGTGTGTAACGACCGCAAGACCGCCAGCTCATCGACGCAGTTCGCTAGTTGTGGAAAGATCTCCGAAACCGCTGTGCCAGACTGTCCATGTCGAGCAAATTTGAAAGGACTTTCCACGTACAAGCGTTTCTCGTAACTCCCGTAAATGCGCGTCACCGGCTTTCCGTGGTAGCGGTGCAGGGCAGGTTTTGGATCGAACGTATCCATTTGACTGGGTGCACCAGCCATGAACAGAAAAATGCAAGCCTTGGCTCGCGGCGCAAAGTGTGGAGGTTTGGGCGCCAATGGATTGGAAGACAATGCGTCTGCTGCGCGCAGAGCACCATCCTGGCCCCGCACCACCACGATGGGGATATCTCCCAGAAACGTGGTCTTGTAATCGCCCGCCTCCGGCACTTCGCACTCCAGACCCAGAATGTTCCAGGTTGGGCCTTGAAATATCCGCTCTCGCTCGCGGGCATAGATTTGTTCATCGTCATAAACCGCGTATGGGACCT
>CAZITS010000635.1:0-4044 GCA_964542185.1 uncultured Pirellulaceae bacterium | reverse complement strand
ATCCCGTATCGACCCTGGCGCTGGCACCCGGCATTGATGCGATTGGTGGAATCCATTTCGACGGACCAGGAGCCCGCGATCGGACGCCTCGAGCAACTGACTGTGGATCGAGAAATGGAAGATCGTCAGCCGCGATTGGTCCTGGCTCAATTGGCACGGGATGCGGGTGTCTTGCAGCCATTGCTGGGACGCATTGAACGTGTCAGCGCAATGGGTGGAGACCAGGGTCGTCAGTTGACAAATTTGACCGTCACATTTTCCGGACAGGCTGGCAGGATTGCGCGCTGGACTGTCCACCCGGCGCCGTCGGGATCAAGAGCTCGTTTGACGGTGATTGGCACCAATGGTAGCTGTGGCCTCGAGATGCCGCAGGAGCTGCAGCGGTGGAAGTCGATCGAAGGAGTGGATGATAGCGAGCACTGGGATCACTGGGACCCGGCGCTCGCGGCTCTCACGGCATTAGAACAGGCGATCGAAACGGACGCCGATGATGCTTCCTGGCTGGAGGCGACCCGGGAACTCGAAGTAGTCGATGGCGTGGAGCGAAGTCTGCGGCGTGGTCGCACCATCGAGCTGTTGGATCAAAGGCCACAAGAGGAGGGTACTTTTAAGGGCGTGATGGCGGTTGGTGGTTGCGGCCTGTTGCTCCTGACGTTAGTGATCCTGATTATTGGATCGGTAGTCGAAGGCTTGCAATTGCCACGCCGTCGACCTGTTCCGGAGGCGGCGGAGAATGCTGTCGAAGAGAGTTATACGGAAACGCCGGCAGCCGAACCGGGCTACCCGCTCTGGTTGAGGCTGTGGCCCGTCTATCCGTTTGCCTTGTTCTTGTTATTGCAGTTGCTGCGCCTGGTTTATCCAGCTGCGAGCGGTTTATCCCAGGGGCGCCGCGGGGCATCCAGCCAGGGTAGCGGATGACGATTTCAAATCAGCCCAGGCAGTGATGGTGCCGTATCGACCAACGGGCGCGTTTGTTAAATCTACCTACACTAATCATGTCCCCTATATTTACACCATTTATGTGAACCTGGGGTGAGTCTGCGGGCCTCGACCGCGGGCCTAACGAGGAGTCATGAGGTCGCCGATCTACACTGCATCCTTTAACGGTTCCGTTGCGCACCTCAGGCACCACAAGCCGCGTCACGGGATGTCTGATTGCCGCGTTGAATACGACCCTCATGCGAACACGAACTCGTTACTTTGGACGCCTGCCGTGGGTACTTGCGGGCTGTCTGGTCGCCAACTCCCTTGGCGCCTGGTCGTCTCCTGCGCGGGCCGAGTCGTTGCGGCACACGCCTGTGGTCACGGCCGTCAAGAAGACCCGTCGCTCGATTGTCAATATCCACGGTCGCAAGACGATTCGATCTGATACGGCTGCGTCTCGTAATCGAACGGTACGCCTGGTCAATGGCATGGGAACCGGAGTGGTCATCGATCGCCGTGGTTACATCCTTACGAATTACCATGTGATTGAAGACGTTGAAAAGATTCATGTCACGCTGGCCAACCAGGAGCGGGTTATTGGCAAGCTCATTAACTATGATGCGGCCAACGATTTGGCGGTGATCAAGATTCCACCGCAAGGTTCGCTGAGGTTGATTGACATCGGAACTTCCGGCGATCTCATGGAGGGTGAAACGGTCATCGCGATTGGTAATGCCTACGGGTACAACCACACGGTTTCCGAGGGCATTATTAGCGCACTGCACCGCGATGTTCCGGTGGGGGATACGCAGCATTACAAGGACGTGATTCAAACCAGCGCGAGTATCAACCCGGGTAACTCGGGGGGTCCGTTACTCAATATCGAAGGCAAAATGGTCGGTCTGGTAGTGGCGGTGCGCGTTGGAGCGCAGGGAATTGCTTTTGCGATCCCGGTCGACAAGGCCATGGAAGTTGCCGCAGACCTGATTACGACCGAACATGGATTTTCCCACGGTGTTGTGGGTGAGGACCACCGCCAGGTACTGGTCAGGCGATGTGATGCGCTCCGTAAGACACTTGAAGATGCTCTGGGAATTGCGCCGCAGCAAGTACAGGATGATCAGGAGACATCTTCTGCCGACGCCGATACGCGGAAACTCACCGAACTCGAAGATGCGTTAAAGCAGCTGCGGGATGGACCCCAGTTCACAGTGCGTACTCTTGCACACAACAGCGCTGCAGCGCAAAGCGTCTTGCGAGTTGGAGACGTGATCGAAGCGGTCAACGGAATGCCAGTTCGTCAACGTTTGGACTTTGAACGCGCCCTGATTGGTGAGTCGCCGGGTGATGAAGTCGAAATGACGATTCGCCGTGAAGGCCGACAAATCACAACGTCGTTACCTCTGGTCAACCGTACGTGGAGATTACTGGGACTTCATTTAAAGAGCATTCCAAAGTCGGAACTGAAGCCAGCGAGCCCGAAATATCGGGGTGGATTGCGTGTGATCAAAGTGCGCTCAGATAGTCTCGCTGATCGCCAAGGATTTCGTCCAGGTGATATTCTATTCGCCGTACACAAATGGGCGACAACCAGCCAGGAAGACATTGCATTCATCATGGAGAGTCGTGAGTTTACGAAAACGAAATCGATGAAATTTCGTATTCTGCGCGACGGCAAGGAGCACATTCTTGCCAGTTCAACCGGATCAAGAAACCTGGAGAATCGCATTTGGCGTTCATTGGGCATGCGACTCAAGGTCCTCCCGAAAACCGAATTCCAACAGATTAGCGCCAAGTATCGGGGCGGACTCGAAGTTCTGGATGTGCGGGAGAACAGCCCGGCCGAGCGTCAGGGTATCGTTCGCGGTGATGTGTTGTTTGGTTTGCACAAATGGGCGACCGTCAGTCTCGAAGATATCTCGTTTATCATCGACAATCCCGAGTTTTCCCAGAGCGATGCTAACAAGTTCCGGGTCATCCGCGATGGCGAGGAGCTACCGGTGGACGCCCCTGCCGGATCCCCTTCTCTGGAAAGTCGCCTGTGGCGATTAGTGGGGCTGCGTTTGGAGAATATTCCACCGACGGAATTCCAGCAAACGACCACGAAATATCGCGGTGGGTTGCGTATTGTCTCAGTGCGTGCAGACAGTCCCGCGGACCGTCAAGGTCTCCTGGCCGGAGACATTCTGATTGGGCTGAAAGGATTGGAAACCACTACAATGGACAATCTTTCATTCATCATCGAAAGCCGTGACTTTTCGCGCAGCGAATTGGTCAAATTCTATATTCTTCGGGAAGGTGAGACGCTTTACGGTGATTTGAGAATGGCGTCCCGGAATTGAGTTGACGCGGTAAGCCACGCGTCTTTCTGGCGCGAGGTTTTTCTCACCAGTCGTCGTGGGCCAGCTTCCATCGCGTGCCGGGAATGGTTTTCTGGGTAGCGGTGTTGCCCATCGATTGTGCTCAAGGTCGCAGATGCCGGAAGCGCTGGCCATCGAGGCTACGGGTCCCGGCGTTCCCCATGCGAAATCGCAGTCGCGGTCTGTTGGCAACTCGACCAGTTATAACCAGGCGATGTGTTCCCGGTGCCAGTACGACGGGAGCCAGGCCCCAGATCCGACTGGGAGATTCGAGCGCGGGTTGTACTTGATGATTCAAGAACAACCGGGCCCGGCAATTACTCTGCAGTTGTAATTGAAAGAGGGATTGCCGCGTCACGTCAAAGTATGCTGCCACGGTAAACCGGGCCCCCTCAGGCAGATTGAGTGAGTCCATCCAGTTCGCGTGACGTAGTGGGTAAGTGATGACGTGTCGCCGCCCTGGATTGACCGTCAACAAGATGCCGGGCTCGGTTCCAGTCGGTGCTGGAGTGAGTGCGGCGATTGCCTGCGGTGGGCGCACGGTCAATAACAGCGGCGGACTGAATGCCTGCCCGGACTGGTTGTCGTCATAACGGGCGACCGCCCAGAGGCGGATCGGCCCGAGGCCCAGCCTCCGGGCGGCAAGCGTGACCATACCCTCTGCACCGTTAACGGTTTCCAGGCGTTGAAAGTCATGGAACACAGCGATCGAGCGGGCGCCCATTGCCCGCAACTCGAACTGGCACTGCTCATCAAATCT
>CAZITS010000634.1:0-4049 GCA_964542185.1 uncultured Pirellulaceae bacterium | reverse complement strand
GAACAGGTTTTCCATAAGGTCCAGCTCAAGCCTGGTAAACCTTTGTGGTTTGGCTGCCTGTTCGAGAAGCACCAATCGCGGCTGGTTTTTGGCCTGCCCGGAAACCCGGTCAGCAGTTTGGTCTGCTTTGAGTTGTTCGTGCGGCCCGCGATCGCCAGGATGTCGGGGCATCCAGCCAGTCAGCCACACCACCGCAGGGGAGTCCTGACGCGCGGCCACAGACAAACTGGAAATCGCCCCACCTATTTCCCTTCCATCCTGTCGGAAGAAGACAACCGGCTCACAGTCAGCCCCATCGACTGGCGGGGTTCCGCCGATCAACGATCGCTGGTAACCGCAAACGGACTCGCTCTTTTCCCAGCAGGCGATCACGACTACCGCGTTGGCGATTCAGTACTTACTATCCCACTCTGAATCACGCCTAACCCAAAAAACTCCGCAGCGGTCTGGGACCACCGCGGAGTTCCTGGTGTGTATGACGTGACGCGCCGTGCGACTACTCAATATCCAATGGTAGGAGGATTGGGATCGAGAAAGTCTCGCGGGCTGCGATTCGTGTAGTACGGATAGGCGTAACTACCAGTGGGAGGGCCAGCCGGGCCCGTCTCGTGATAGGCTCCGCGCGGGAGTCGTGGCACATGGCCCTCCCGATAGCGGTGGCCCAGGTCCCCTAACAAACCGCCGCCGCCCAGCAAACCGCCGCCACCCAATCCCTTACCTTTCACTCCAGTGCCCTTACCGGGCGTGAGATTGTGCTGGCAACCGGTCACGGCAATCGACGACAACACGATGGCGAAAGCCAAACCGATGTATTTCATGTCCAGTCCACCCTTCTTGCATAGAACCAGGTCATCTCGGCAAAGGCACCGTCAGTGAATGTGCTGCGGGAAACAGGGCCCATCACCGACTACCGAAAGGGAATCCCAGCGCGTGAATACGGGTCACGTGCCGATTACCCACAAAAGTCATCGGTCAACACAACCGGAGAAATTCAACAAATTGATATTGCTGACAGGATCGATACAACACTGACGCCATCGTTTGGGGCCCGCAAAGTCAACCCATCCTGCGCATGCGGAATAACCCTCACCCGGTCGCCCGCGAACGATGCCAGCTCTCTCTACGATCCACGATTAGTACCATCCTGCAAGTTAAACGCTGCCTTGCCCCGGGAAGCCGTCAGGGCCCTCAGGTTGCCGTCGTACCAGAGCGATACTAGACTTGCCTCTCCTGGCATTCACTCTCAACCTCCCAGCGAGCGCACCATGGCACGTGTCGTTCTAGCGATGTCTGGCGGCGTCGATAGCAGCGTCGCCGCTCATCTGCTGATCGAATCGGGACACCAGGTGATCGGTGTTTTCATGCGGCACGGTGCCACCACGCCCACTGCCTGTACGACGCCTGAGCCGAAGGCCACATTGGAGCGGGAACCAGATCCCGACCTGATGCCACTACTCAACGCACCGCTCGCACACAAGCAAGGTTGTTGTAGCGCCGCGGACGCCGAGGATGCCCGGCGCGTAGCCGACCAGATGGACATCCCCTTCTACGCACTCAACCTGCAAGCCGAATTCTCCAACATCATCGACTATTTTGTTGATGAATACGCAGCGGGGCGCACACCTAATCCGTGCGTCATGTGCAACAACTGGATCAAGTTCGGCCGCTTGTTCGACTACGCAGACAGTGTCAATGCGGACTACGTCGCCACGGGGCATTACGCCCAGCTGAAAGCGGTCGAGCGAAGCCCTGCTTACCCGGTATTGCTGCGCGGCAGGGACTCGGATAAAGACCAGTCTTATGTCCTGTTTGGTATTGCGAGAAAGTACCTGTCTCGCATGCTCCTGCCCGTTGGCAAATATCGGAAAGCGGAAATTCGCGAACTCGCTCGATCGATCGGACTACGCGTCGCGGAAAAGAAAGACAGCCAGGAAATCTGCTTCGTTCCGCCAGGACAGCATGCGGAGTTTGTACGTCAACAGCGTCCCGAAAACAATCGCTCTGGAGACATCGTCACGACCCACGGCGAAATCGTGGGCCAACATGCGGGAATCGAGGCATTCACCATTGGACAGCGAAAGGGGCTGGGCGTAGCGTTAGGCGAACCTCGATTCGTTGTACGTATCGAACCTGAGACGCGCCGTATTATTATCGGTGAAAAGTCCGACCTGGCACGTGCAGAACTGACGGCTCACCAGACAAATTGGCTCACCGCACCACCGCTTGATCCCTTCCCGTGCTGTGCACAAATTCGTTACAACGGATCGGCTCAACCAGCCATTGCGCATCCGCTTCCAGAAAACCGGATGCGCATCACCTTTGACGAACCGACGTATGGGGTCGCGCCCGGCCAGGCCGTCGTCTGCTACACCGATAATCAAGTACTCGGTGGTGGCTGGATCCAATAACCAACTCGAGGACTAGCTGTCCAGACTTGCCACGCGATGAGCGCAGACAGGTGCCTGGACAGAGCTAAACAAGACGCACTACTTGACCCGTTTGATGAAGCGCAGAAACTGCGCATCCAGTTTCTCCAGGTCATCAGAAAATGCCGCCTTGAATTCGGCGATGCGTTGTTCTTTCTCATCACGAACAAGAGGCGACTTGGCTGACAGTACTTTGAGATACGCCACAAATTCACGCGGGTAACGTCTGATCAGGAAATAGTTCAGAGCCCACGCTTCCGCATAGGCCTGATTCCGTTGCCGCACACTGGGCTGCCGAAAGCGATGGTCATCGGCAATCAGTGTGATCAGTGAATTATCGGGACGGTCCAGCAAGTACTGGCGAAACTCCGGCAACCGGACTCGACTAACGCTACCGATACGGCGCCAGCCGCGCGAGTTCTTCAGATCAGGTGTCTCAAAATAGATTGCCAAACCTTCAGAAAGCCACAATGGATTGTCCGCATAGCGGATCTGGAGACCGCAATTAAAAGCCAGTTGGTGCGTCGCTTCGTGAATGATAGTAGCGACGGTACGTTCTGCCGCCGGTTGCGACAAAATCCGATTTACATGTTTTGCAGTACTTGCCCGTGACCGGCCGAAACCCTGGCCGTCCACTCCCGTCAAGTCGTACATCATGACTCGATTACTCTGCAGACTGTAGTAGCCGATGATCACATCGGCTGCCGAGCCCAGTTCTTCATCGGCGTAGGACGCGTAACTTTCCTGATCGTCAAACACTACTGCAATCAATGGCCGTTCGGGTTCTTTCAAGATCCATCCGCGGTTCTTCCAGAAAGTAAAGAAACCGCGGTAGAGGCGTTCATAAAGTGCGCCACACCACTGTGCGTAGGGAGTCGAGGTGTTGTAACAGACCAGGTAGTGCGCGGTTGTGAAAACCCGAAATCCCTCTGGAAGTTCCGCCAGCAGCCGCACCTGTATTTGGCTGGCGTCAAATCGCTGGAAGGGAAGATCGTCTTTCTCACGAGCGAGACTCTCTTCTGGCTGTATTGCCCACAGCACTCCCATCTGATCTTCGATCAACACACCGCCGTCCTGAGCTTCAACAACCACCTGGCCTGTCACACTGACCACCCGGTTATTCCGCTTGATCTTGATGTATTCGAGACCTGGTGCCGAACGCGCTACGAAGATCAAAGCCACACAGGCCAACAAGCAGTGCTTTCTCATGCGTCACACTCGCAGTTTCTACATTCGCATCAACAACAAGCATCCTGGCCGCTCCTTTCCCAGGAGCAGGCCAACAAACCGCTTCCGCAGTCGTGAGCTTCCAGTACAACCGGCTTACAATGTATTGCCACCGATTGGTACTGCCACCGACTATTATTGTCGTCGATTGTTGATTGCCCAGGCAAGCTCGATCCGTAAACCAACCCCCAGACTACTCTACGGTGAACTGCCGACCCTGCTGTGACGTGATTTCCAATCGCAAGCTGGAACTCACAGTTTCATTGATCGTCCAATAACTTTTGTTTCCAGGCGTCGATCTGCTGCAGTGCCTCCAGCGGTGTCAAGCGATTGACATCGAGCTGTCGAATTTCTTCCAACAATGGATTTTCCGGTGGCGCAAACAACGTCAGCTGC
>CAZITS010000633.1:0-4059 GCA_964542185.1 uncultured Pirellulaceae bacterium | reverse complement strand
GTTTCCCGTCGCCAACGGTTCGCAGCAGTTGTGGCGCACTGATCACCGTTTGCAGAACAAAAAGGCGCTCACGAAATCGGACTATATCGATACCCATCCCAGGTATTCGCCGAGTGGTGCCGCGGTCGTCTTTACTTCTACGCGCGCGGGCAATTTTGACATTTACCGGATGGCCGCAGATGGGACCAACGTGATTCAGCTTACCGAACATGCGGGCCTGGATACACGCGCCGCATGGTCTCCTGATGGGATGCGGATTGCGTACACCAGTTTGCGCGAAGGGAACTATGACATTTACGTTATGGATGCCTTCGGCGCCGATGAAATGCGCGTCACTACGAACCCGGGTAAAGATGATTTCGTCACCTGGCACCCCAATGGCAAAGAGATCTATTTCTCCTCGGAAGTCAAGGGAAAGATTGACATCTACAGCCTGGAGATACCTGCACCGCGGACGCGCCGCGACTAGGGTAAATGTCTGCCGACGCTGGGGTGTTTCGGCGCAGTTGAGAATGCAGCGGTCTCCCGTCGCACCGCTGGCATTCATCGCATCCCTGTAGCGTTGGAGATCGCGTGTCGGGAGTCGCGTTACAGCCAGCGGGCTGGTAGCAGGAATCCGACGATGACGATGGCGGTCACGAGGATGAAGCCATACCACAACATCGCGGTCACGAGATCGCGCTGTTCGCTGCGGCTGGCGAAATTGATTTTCCAGAGGAAAAACGCGATCGTCGCCAGCACCATGGTCAGCAGTTCCCAGCCGCCACTAGCGAGTGCGTTGTCGATGGCGCTGCAGCCTGGCAACCCGAGAATCAGTAAGAGCCATCCGCAACGTTTCATGAGCACCTTCTGCGTGCGCTGTTCACGAATGCCAGTAATGTAGCGTCTGAGTAGCTGCGTTGCGTTAACTATTTCTGATCTCTCGCAGGCATCTGCGATTGTGGTCGTACGAGTGTGGTCGCACTGTGGGCTGCCGGTGGAACCAGGAGTCGGCCGTGACGATTCGAATTTTGAAGGCAGTGACGTGGTGCCCCCTCGTGACGCTGTGCTGGGGCGGCTAGTTGCCGGTGATTGAGAAGTCCTCGGTGGTAAGGTTTTCCCAGTTGTCATCGCTGCGGACTGCCGTGAAAAGTTCACTGGAGAGGTAATCGGAGCGGGTCTGGTCATCGCTGAACAGGTAGGAGCCGCCACGGATGTCGTCGACCTGCCGGCTGTGCAGGAACACCTTGCCGATGAGTCCGGGGATGGCTCCAAAGAGTTGGCCGGTGGCCTCGGCCTCTGTTCCGGTGACGTGGGCCAGAAAGGCTTCCGTGGGAAGACGCAGGTGCATGTTAACCAGCTGAACGGAAGTGGCTTCTGACAATGCTTTGCCAGCTGTGTCGAAGGTGATTGAAGTCGTCGGCTGAAGGATGTTGAAGACGCGCGATTGGACGCCTCCCGATTCGACAAGTTGCGGCAGTCCGGCCGCTTGCTCGAAGGCGCTCAGGGCAGTTTCATCCGACCACAGCAAGACGCCGCCGGCACTCGTCTGGTGGGTAAGTCGCAGATGGTGTGAGAGTCCTGGCGAGGCCGTGGCCTCCGAGTCGAGACGCTGCGCGGTGTCGGCGTCGGCGTGGCTGATGAGCTGGATGATCTGTGCGGATGGAAAAAGGGGCATAGTGAATTGAGCTTCCGGGAGGAGGTGCCTGTTGTTGTGATGACGGCGTGCTCGGTGCAAGCGGCCTGTAGTGTATCAAGTCGCCCCGCGCTGCGGGACGTGGAGGTGTCGTCTGGACCGCGCTGGGGACTCGGTCTGTCTGGAAAGAGGCCGCATCCAACCGTGTCGATGTCAGGTTCGTCGATGTCAGGTTCGTCGATGTCAGGTTCGTCGATGTCAGGTTCACTGTGGCATGTTGCTTCGGATATGCTAGAGAACGTGGCCGCGGCCGCGAGGGTGTTTCGTTGTCCAGCGGCTCGGGAATCCAGCACGTTTGATATGTGAGGGGCGCGCAGTATGCGACGGATGGCAGGCCAGGATTGGTTCTGGTGCCTTCTAGTGGGGGGACTGCTGGTTGTGCCCACTATGGCACTGGCAGACGCGCCGGACAGTCTTCATTGGTCCTTTCGTGCCATCATGCGCCCAGCCGTGCCGCGTGTACGACCTGCCACGTGGGTGCGTGAACCGATTGACTCCTTTGTACTGCAGCGTTTGCAGCGGGAGGGATTGGGACCTTCCCCCATGGCATTACGCGAGACCTTGATTCGGCGTGTGACGTTGGATCTGACGGGCATGCCACCGAGCATTCAGGAGATCACCGCGTTCCTGCAGAACCCGCGTCCCACGGCGTATGAAGAAGTTGTCGATCGGCTGTTGGCTTCGCCGCATTACGGGGAACGCTGGGCACGGTCCTGGCTCGATGTAGCTCACTATGCAGATAGTGACGGGTATCTCACTGATCAGCTGCGCCCAGTGGCCTGGCGGTTTCGTCAGTGGGTGGTCGACGCGTTGAACCGTGACATGGGGTTCGATCAATTTACAATCGAGCAGTTGGCCGGTGATCTGTTGCCTGATGCGACCACAGACCAGCAAATCGCTACGGGGTTCCTGCGACAAACATTGAGCAATCGAGAAGGTGGCGCTGATGTGGAAGAGTTTCGCGTGAATCAGGTCAAGGATCGCATTAGTACCCTGGGGACAGTGTGGCTCGGATTGACGGTTGCTTGTGGAGAGTGCCATGACCACAAATACGATCCGATCAGTCAACGAGAGTTCTTTGAGCTCTACGCATTTTTCAATACCGCAAGTGAAGTAAATATTGACGCTCCGTTGGTGGGCGAGTTGGAGCCGTATCTGCTGGCCAAGCCAGGGTATGACCGGCGGCGTCGTGCCTTGCTTGCCCCCCAGCGAGAGGCCATCACAACATTGCAACGGCGCTGGGAGCAGCGGCTTCTGAAAGCGGACGCCAATCCAGGGCAGGACTATCAATGGGATCGACGCTGGGAAATTCTCGGGCTGATTTGGGGTGGTGGATTCGGGGAGGGGCAACTTGAAGGGCAAGAGATCGTCAAGCTGGCTCCGGAGTTGCGTACGCCGGCACAACGTGCCCGGATTTTTGAGTACTTTTTGCAGTATGGGTCGGCGATCGATCCGTCACGATTTGGGCAACTCGGACTGAGTGGTATCAAGAACGCCATTGACGCGTTAAATGCCGAACTTCCCGGATTGAGCCGCGCTGCAGTGATGTGCGAGACGCCGCATGATCGTCCGACGTTTATTCAGCAAGCAGGGCTTTACAACGATCCGGGTGAACGGGTTGAACCGAACACGCCACGTTTCCTGCCTGCGTTTCCTTTTGATGCTCCGCCGAATCGTCTGTCCCTGGCCAGGTGGCTCGTGGCGCGGGAAAATCCGTTGACCGCACGTGTGACGATTAATCGACTCTGGCAGGAGCTCTTTGGCCGTGGATTCGTGCTGACGAGTGGTGATTTTGGTTCTCGAGGTACCGCGCCGAGTCATCCCAGACTGCTGGGTTGGCTGGCGTCGGAGTTCGTTGACCGGGAATGGTCCGTCAAACGAGTTCAGCGCCAGATCGTCTGTGCAGCCGTCTATCGACAGTCGTCTCGAGAGCGAGATGCATTGCAAACGCGTGATCCGGACAACATGCTCCTGGCCCGCCAGGCCAGTTTGCGTCTTACTGCCGAAGCTGTGCGTGATTGCACACTGGCCGTCAGTGGGCTACTGGTCCGCCGCATCGGTGGACCCAGTGTACGTCCACCCCAGTCAGCTGCCGTGGTCATGGGCGGGTTTGGCAACAGCGGATGGCAGCCAGCCGAGGGAGATGATCGGTACCGACGGGCCTTGTACACGTTTATCAAGCGATCGACTCCATTTCCGGAGCTGGTGACGTTTGATGCTCCCAATACGCGGGAGTCCTGCACACGGCGAGAACGGTCCAACACGCCACTGCAGGCGCTGACGTTGTTGAACGCCCCGTTTTTTCAGGAAGCGTCGCAGCAGCTCGCCCGGCGTACC
The DNA here is from genome assembly GCA_964542185.1 of uncultured Pirellulaceae bacterium. GTDB lineage: Bacteria > Planctomycetota > Planctomycetia > Pirellulales > Pirellulaceae > UBA9264. The sequence continues at coordinate 47 of CAZITS010000633.1, read as the reverse complement.
TTGTTGCCAGGATTTCCAGGTCCTGGGGGGCTTGCGCAAAGTATTGA
>CAZITS010000632.1:1931-4065 GCA_964542185.1 uncultured Pirellulaceae bacterium | reverse complement strand
CTGCATGATTGCCGTGACCAGAGATGAATCCACACCACCAGACAAGAATGCGCCCAACGGCACATCGCTACGCATCCGCAATTGGATCGAAGACGTCAAGGACTCTCGTAGTTCCTCAATTGCAACTTGGCGCCCCATGGGCCTGACAGTCTGAAAATCAGGTTCCCAAAAAGGCTCGATGGTTAGCGCATCATCTTTTACGATCGCCCTGTGTCCGGGCGGCAGCTTGCGAATTGACTGGAAAATCGTCGCCGGATGTGGCACATACTGGTAAGCCAAATAATGGTCGATTGCACTTGCATCAACTTCACGCGAGACCTCCGGAACTTGCAGAAGGCTTTTCAACTGACTCGCAAAAAGAAATCGGTGGGGCTGCCGACAATAGACCAGTGGCTTTTGTCCCAAACGATCGCGGGCCAGCACCAGTTGGCGGCGCCTCATATCCCAAATCGCAATGGCAAACATGCCATTCAGGTGCGAAAAACAGTTGACTCCCTCATCCTCGTAGAGGTGTACAATGGTCTCGGTGTCCGACTGTGTCCGAAAGCAATGCCCTTGACCTTCGAGCCGATGCCGCAAAGCAGCAAAATTGTAAATCTCGCCATTGAAGACCACCCAAATCGTGCGATCCTCATTCGTCATCGGCTGCTGCCCCGCAGCCAGGTCAATGATGGACAGACGCCGAAATCCCAGCGCCGCACCAGGCGTGGTCCCGTGGGGATTCCTATCGCATAAGTCGCTGCGATAGGTGCCTACATCATCTGGCCCTCGGTGGGCAAGAACTTCTGTCATTTGGGCCAGAGTTACATCGGAAATTTCCGATGTGGTTTCCGTCCAGATTCCGCCGGTGATACCACACATCCGCATCAACACCCGCAGAGGACCGCCGGACAACGCCATGCAGATCCGGCTGACTGAAATTCAAGATCGTTACAGAATAGCTGACGTGAGCCGTCGCTCTGATCGCCAACCAACACTTCCAAGCAGACTCGCTGCGTATTGCCATCATCCTGTTTTTGGAGATCTTCTGCTAGCGGAATTTCGCCCCCACACTGGCAACACGTGTGACAGCCGGAAAATCGGAGAGTTGCCACCTACGCACTTACTGCCAGTGGCACGAGCGACTTGTCAAGCAATGCGTCGGCGTGTTCAATTGAGGCAACTTTGGAACGGCACGATATTGCAGTTCTTGGCACTTCACTCATAATCCATCTTCGCTGAACAACAGTCTTCCGGCGTTGCTGATAAAGTCAGACATTGTGTGCCGGCGTCTGGTGTCACAAAAACATCTCTCCTGGCGCCATGAACGCCCTCGCCCGGTTGCCACGCCTGTGACGATGCCACTCGACGATTCTCGTGGCACCATCCGCCCGATGATGCAATTAGCGTTACCGGTCTTTGTGTCACAGTCATTGATTCTGATTGTCGGCTATACCGACTGGTGGCTGACGGGCCATTACCTCACCGGATCCGCGCCGAAAGCGGCGATGGGGTTAATGGCATATTACATGTGGATGCTGCAAAGCCTGTTCTCTGTTTTCCAGATCGGTGCCACCGCCTTGGTAGCTCGGTTTACCGGAGCTCGCCAGCATCGTCGTGCAGAGCGTGTGCTGCACCAGGCTCTACTAGCCGGCTTCGCACTCGCCTGCGCCGCAACGCTGATTTCCAGCTACGTGGGCGATTCTTTTGTACGGCTAATGCAACTGGAGGACGAAGCTGCCCAGCTGGCAGCTCAATACATTTGGATTGTAACGCCGGTCATTCCAGCGATCATGGTCTTGAGTATCGGTTCGTCCTGCCTGTCGGCTGCTGGTGACACCGTAACTGGTGCCCTGATCTCAGCTCTGGCGGTCGTCATCAACGTGCTGGTGGGAGCTTCACTGGTGATCGGCTGGGGACCGCTTCCCCAACTTGGGTGGCGAGGGCTGCCTATTGGCACGCTTACGGCTGAGTGGATTGCCGCTCTGATCATGTGTTTCACGCTGATACGTGGCCGCGCAGGGATGCGATTGCGATTGCGGCAAATGCGCCCGCACGCGACAACAATGCGACGGCTACTAAGAATCGGAATTCCTGGCGGCATCGACATCGCAACAATGCTGGGCTGCCAACTAGGCTACTTCGCGATCATTGG
>CAZITS010000632.1:0-1921 GCA_964542185.1 uncultured Pirellulaceae bacterium | reverse complement strand
AGCACACGGACTGGGAGTCCAAGTTGAGGCGTTAGCTTATCTTCCGGGGCATGCATTTAGCATTGCGGCATCTACGTTGACTGGCCAGTACCTGGGTGCAGGAAAGCCTCAACAGGCAACCCGCTGCGCGCTTACCTGCTGCCTGGCGGGAGGTAGCTTCATGACTCTCGTGGGGCTCGGTTTCTTCTTCAAAAGCGACCAGATCACACTCTTCTTCACTGGTGATTCAGCCGACCCTGCAGGCGTACTTGCCGCCCAGCTGCTGCAAATCGCTGCGGTATCTATGCCGTTCCTGGCAACGATGATGATCTTGTCCGGCGCGCTACGGGGTGCCGGTGACACCCGCTGGACCCTGATCACCACAGCCTTAGGGCTGATTCTGGTGCGTATTCCCGGTGCATGCTGGCTGGCCTGGTACGGCGTACGGGTTCCGGGAACGGATTGGGTCGTGGCAGGTGTCATTGGCGCATGGGTTGCTATGGTCGCAGACGTGGCCGTGCGAGGCCTTTTGCTCTTGGGACGCTTCTACCACGGTGGCTGGCGCACAATCAAGGTATAGTTCGACACACTCGCGGACCGAAGGAATTCTGAGAGAGCCTCTGTCGCGTGCTAACGAACAGTACGGCAACCAATGCGCACAAACACCAGAGCAATCGGCAAGGAAAACACAACAGTCCCCCACGTCTTGCGGACCGACAAAGATTCACCCTGGAACTCGCGAAAGTGCGAATCGCGTTGAAAACAAGCGATTTCCTCTTTCGCAGCACTTATTTTGCGTTATGATGATGACCCCACCTTCTAGCTAGTTTTAAGGTTTGATCTGCCCAATACGTCGTATTTGCCCACGTGTGATACCGCGCCACGTCAACGAAAATCAGGCCATCTTCACGGCGTCCTGATTGGTGTGATGCCGGCGGAGTTTTCCACCAGGAAGCTCATGTGTTCTTCGTACGGGGCATAGACAGTCACCATTTGTGGTGCTGGGCGGGTGGCAGATCGAACCATATCCGCCTCCCCACGCGGTAGTTCCTGCAGCAGGGGAAAACTAGTCAGAAATCGATGACCACGACTTGGGTATGTTATCCCCGAATCGTCGGCGTTTAATACGATATTTTGTGTTCACAAGTCCTCAAGTAAACAGTGTAGCGGCAAGACAATGAATCTGGAACGGTTACGAAATGTCGGTATTTCGGCGCACATCGACTCGGGAAAAACGACGCTCAGCGAACGGATTCTGTACTACGCCGGCAGGATCCATAAGATTCAGGAAGTGCACGGTGGAGGCACCGGCGCCACCATGGATCACATGGAACTGGAGAAGGAACGTGGCATCACCATTACCAGTGCTGCCACTTCTGTAGACTGGAACCAGTCGCGAATCAACTTGATCGACACTCCTGGCCACGTCGACTTTACCGTAGAAGTTGAACGCAGCCTGCGAGTCCTGGACGGAGCCGTCCTTGTGCTATGTGCCGTGGGAGGTGTCCAGGCCCAGTCACGTACTGTCGATCGTCAAATGAAACGTTATGGCGTGCCTCGCCTGGCTTTCATTAACAAGATGGACCGTACTGGCGCAGAGCCGCTGCGGGTCAGCCAGGAGGTACGCGACGAACTCGGTACCGATGCGATCTTGATGCAATTGCCGATCGGCTGCGGTGAGCATTTTCAAGGCGTAATCGACCTTGTATCCATGCAGGCAATCTACTTCCATGGCGAACAAGGAGAAAAGCTAGAGCACACCGAGATTCCATCTGAGCATGCAGCTGAAGCCGCTCAAGCTCGTACACGGATGCTGGAATCCCTCGCCATGTACAGCGATGAACTGATGGAACAATTACTGTCGGAAACTGAAGTTCCGCAGGACGTCATCCACGAAGTCATCAAGAATGCTACTCAGCAACAGGGCATGACACCCATCTTT
>CAZITS010000631.1:0-4072 GCA_964542185.1 uncultured Pirellulaceae bacterium | reverse complement strand
CCAAGCCATCACAAAACCCGTGTCGAGGAGTTCCAAATAAAGTCAGCAAAGCAGGGACTCCGGATAAAATCACTGACCGCTATGACTTGCGGGTACGTTTATCATATATCGGTGTAGTAGGCTGTGGAAAGCCAGATTGGTTTTCTTTGCGACCCTATTCGGGGGGGCGCCGGCGATGCCGTTCGACAGCAGATGTGACTGCGGTGCCAGTCAAGCATGCGGTGGTCCGCTGCCGCAGCGAGCCACTACAGACCCTGAACACGGTAGGGCCTCAAACTATGGTACGATTGCGGCTGCCACTTCAGAAGCCGGAATTGACCGGAGAGGGTGCCATGTCAGTGCGAACGAGTCTGGCTTGTCTTTCACTTGTGTTGAGTGTCTCGATTGGTTGGACGATTTCCAGGTCCGGCAGGGACGCTGCTACGCCGGCCGAAGCATCCAGGGTTGTTTTGGGGTTGTCGTTAGGAACTCTACAACAGGAACGCTGGATTCGCGATCAGGAACAGTTCAAGAAGCGGGCCGCAGAATTGGGGGCGGAAGTCCTCGTGCAATCGGGGAATAGCGATGGCCAAAAGCAGATCCAGGACATTGAATCCCTGATCACGAGAGAAGTTGACGTGCTGGTGATCGTCGCCTTCAATCCGGCGGCACTACAGAAAGCGGTTGAATTGGCCCAGAAAGCGAACGTGCCGGTGATCTGTTACGATCGCATGATCATCGATTGTGACGTCGACTTGTACATCAGTTTTGACAACATTCGCGTAGGCAAGTTACAAGCCACTTCGCTCGTGAAGAGCCTGGGAGGACGCGGCAGGATCGTAAGGGTCCACGGGCCCAAGACGGATCACACTGCTCAGCTCTTCAAACAAGGCCAGGATCAGGTCCTGGAACCGCTTATCAAGTCGGGAGCGATCGAAGTCGTGCACGAAGATTACGCGGAGAGTTACCGGCCAGAAGCCGCCAAACGGATTGTGAATGCTGCGATCACCGCTCAGGGGCGAGACCTGGACGCGATCCTGGCTGTCAATGATGGAACGGCGGGAGGTGCGGTGCAGGCCTTGTTGGATGAAGGCCTCGCCGGCGAAGTCTATGTGACGGGCCAGGATGCGGATCTGGCGGCGTGTCAACGCATCTTGCGGGGTTCACAAACAATGACGGTCTATAAACCCCTGCCACGTTTGGCGATCGCAGCAGCGGATGCTGCTTTTGCGATGGCGTCCGGCAGGCCGTTGATTGCCCGGTACGCGGTCTCCAATGGATACAAGGAGGTGCCCAGTATTCTCGAAGAGGTAATCGCCGTAAATCGCGACAACCTGTTCGAGACGGTGGTCCAGGATGGATTTCATCGAGAGGAAGACTTGCGTTGAATCGACAGGTGTTGCTAGCTGCCGAGGGTGTCAGCAAGGATTTCGGAGGTGTTGCCGCACTTCGAGATGTCAGTTTTGATGTCCGCGACGGAGAAATTCACGCCATTTGTGGTGAGAACGGAGCGGGGAAGTCGACGCTGATCAAACTGCTATCGGGACAGTTCAGCCCGGGAAGTTATACCGGACAGCTGCGATTCCAGGGAGAACCAGTCGTGTTTCGCAACGTGCGCGAAGCCGAGGCGGCAGGAATCGCAGTGATTCATCAGGAAATGGCACTGGTGGAATCACTCTCCGTTGCTGAAAACCTGTTCCTCGGTCGACTTCCGCAGCGCGCCGGACGGATCGACTGGCCGCGCATGCTGGCATCCGCTCGGGAGGTGTTGGACCGATTGGGCGCCGACCTTGATCCCGAGATGCGCGTAGCTGATCTGGGCATGGGACAGAAGCAATTGGTCGAAATCACGCGTGCGTTATCGCGCAATCCCCGTCTGCTTATTCTGGACGAACCGACAGCGGCGCTGGGTGAGGAAGAAGTGGAGATATTGTCCGAGCACCTCGACCGGTTGCGCTGCCAGGGGGTGTCCGCGATCTATATTTCGCACAAGCTGGGAGAAATTCTGGCGCTGGCTGATCGGGTCACCGTGTTGCGGGACGGTAGCTCGGTGCGCACCCAGGAGGTGGCTGAATTAACGCCCGATGCGCTGATTGAGCAGATGGTAGGTCGCGAACTACGCGAGGTGTATCCACCGCGAGGCACGCACGGCCGCGGCGACGTAGCCCTTTGTCTGGAAGGATTGTCGGCACGCACTGAACGCCCCGGCGCTCCGCAGTTGCGTAACATCTCGTTATCGCTGCGGTGCGGTGAGATCCTGGGCATCGGCGGCTTGATGGGCGCTGGGAGAACAGAACTACTGACTCATCTGTACGGCCTGTGGGGTCAGCGGCTGGCGGGGACAGTGACGCTCAACGGGGATTCCTACCCGCGGCCTTCACCGCGACGTTCTCTCTCCCGAGGGATGATGCTGGTCACTGAAGACCGACAGCGTTGGGGGCTCGTAGCGCTGCGGACGGTGGACCAAAATCTCTCACTCTCCTCTCACGAAGCCATCTCCAACTGGGGATGGGTCACACGTCGTGTCGAGCAGGATCGCAATACAGCAGTCATGGAGAAACTCAACTTGCGTTCGGATCGACGCGTGCTCGCTGCGCGGCAGCTCTCTGGTGGCAATCAGCAAAAGGTGGTGGTGGGACGTGGTTTATTGTCGGCACCGCAAGTGATACTCCTGGATGAACCGACCAGGGGAATCGATGTGGGTGCCAGGCGGGAGCTGTACGAAGAGGTGCGGCGTCTGGCGGCGGCAGGCAAGGCGATTTTGTGGGTTTCCAGCGAATTGCCGGAATTGATGGGAATGAGTGACCGGATCGCCATGATGCGTGCAGGCACCGTGGCGGGAGTTTTCGAGGGTCCGCAATTTGATGCGCGGTGCCTGATGGCAGCGGCAACCGGACAGACGATGGCAATGTAAGTGAGCGTCATGGCGAGTACTCACCTGGACCATAAGTTTCGCGCAGCAACCACCCCGGTTTCCGGGGTCCTGGTGATGCCGTTTGTGACCGCGCTCTTATGGGTCGCATTTGCGATCTGGGAACCGCAATTTATCAGCCCGCGTAATTTGTCCATGCTGATGATTGAGTTATCGGTGACGGCAACGTTGGCGATCGGGATGTTGCTTGTGATTCTTGCCGGGCATATTGATCTGTCGGCTGGCTCGGGAGTGGGACTGCTGGGGGGCGTGGCGGCGGTCCTGGTTTTCCAGAATGGTTGGCCGGCGCCACTGGCTTTGACCGCGGCGCTACTGGTGGGACTCTGTTTATGGGGCGGCATGGCATGGCTAGTGGTGCGCTGGCGGATTCAGGCGTTCATCATCACCCTGGGGGGACTGCTGGTTTTCAAAGGAGCTTTCTGGCTGGTGATCCAGAGTTCAACCGTTCCGGTGGTTGGCCGAGAAGGCGCGAACTTGTACAGCATCTTGACGACCTGGTACGTACCTCCAGCGTACGGCCTGCTCGCGTTGCTGGTATTGGGGAGCTGCTGGAGTGTGAGGCTGTGGATACAGTGGCGCCAGCGGCACCGTGCGGGCCTGGCTGTTGAGAGTGGAGAAGTCACGTTCCTGCGTGCTTTCACGATTGGCCAAACGCTGTTGCTGGTGGTTTTGATCTGTAATGCATATCGCGGTGTGCCCCTGGCGTTTCTGATTTTGATGGCGCTCGCCTGGCTGGCCCACATGCTTACGCAGGAGACCGCATTTGGGCGCAATCTTTACGCCGTGGGTGGCAATCTGGCGGCAGCCCGGGCTTGTGGAGTCCCGGTCGACCGTGTGGTGTTGCTGGCTTTTACTCTGATGGGAGCCGTCGTTGCCGTGACAGGGTTCATGCAGACCGCTTACGCGGGCGCATCGACAACGACCGTGGGTGAGTTAATGGAGTTGGACGCCATCGCGGCCTGCGTGATTGGTGGAGCTAGCCTCAAAGGTGGACGCGGTACCGTGATCGGTACCCTGTTAGGCTCGCTCATCATGGCCACATTGCTCAATGGCATGACGCTGCTGGCCGTGGCTCCGGAGGCAAAACTGATTGTCCGTGGTTCCGTCCTTGTGCTGGCGGTGCTTGTCGATGTGCGGATGAAGCGTGACTCGTAAGCCGGC
>CAZITS010000630.1:0-4100 GCA_964542185.1 uncultured Pirellulaceae bacterium | reverse complement strand
TTCTCGCGCACCAGCGGCCTTGAAGCGGTGTGCCCGAGCGTGCAGGTACATGGGGGACGTCAGCGATGAAACGGTTGTTGCCGGCAATTCCCCGGCTTGCTGGACTGCCACCCATTGCCGATAGGCGTGGATCCAGAGTTCGCCCAGTCTGAGGTGCGCACGGGCATCCCCCGATTGCTGGTTAAGTGCATGTGTCAAAATGCGAATTTCTCGACAGGTCTCGGCATGACTGGAGGGTGGCAACCAATCTCCCTGTTTTGCTGCACTGTAAGTCCGACTCAACGCGTCCGCTTGGCGCAGGTCCCCGACGCCGATTAATAGCGTGGTGACAAGTAACGCCAAGGCCAAACGCACCCCCGATCCTCGGTAGCTTGCCAACGCCTCGCCGCAGCGCACTGGCAGCCATCTTCCTGGAACATCGTTGGCATGTGTGCCAAGCCGCTGCGCGGCCCCAGCAACTACTCCACAAATCACTGCCATCGTGATGGCATTGGCGGGCAGATAAAGTGAAAAATCACTCATGCCATGCACGACTTGTGACACCAGCAGGAAACCACCTGTCGTACCGAGGCTACGGTTCCAGGGTTCGCGACTCTGCAGCAACTGCCAGCAGGCACGCGCAAAAAGCACGATGCACAACAGCAACAAACCAGTCCCCACGACTCCTGTTTCTACAAACGCTTCCAGGAACTGATTTTCTGCGTGGTGGAACCACTCTTCAGAGAGTTTCGTTTCCCACAGCGGGTAGACAAATCGATAGGTACCCAACCCACTCCCCAACCCACCGAAAGCTTCTCCTGCACGCCACCCATCCAGCCAATGAACAAAGCGGCTATCGGTTGTCACGGTGGACCAGTCCAGGAGTGAGGCCAAACGTGTCGCTACCCTGCCCAGCTGTCCTGCTAGCATCAGCAGCAACAAAGTCAGCACGCTCCCACCACTCATCAACACCAACAAACGGCGTCTGTCAGCTGCTGCCGAGAGAGTGAGCGTAACCGCCAACGCGATCAACATCGCAATCACGGCAGAACGTGAGAGTGACGCGGTAATCCCAGCAACCAATAACGCTGCACCCGCCAGGCCAACGACAAAACGCAAATCGCAAACCACCTGCAGCAAGCTCCAGCGTCTGTTCCCGGGCACGGTGTCCCCCTCGTTCAGCCATCGCTGTCGTCCACTACGGCCTGCAACATCCTGGATTTGGCTTGCGCGATACCACAAACTGACACCAACCGTGGTGGCCAGGGCAATCAGGACGTATCCGGCACCATTGTTCTTGTTGATGTACGGGCCAAACAAGCGGTCATCACCCAACGCGCCGGACCCAGCGGATTGAATCTGCAAATCCCATTTTTGCGCCAGTCCGGTAAGCGCCACGCCACAACCATTCAAGCTGACGACACCCAACAACCACTTCTGGGAAGTCGGGTGACGAAACACCACCGCGCCGAGCACAAAAAACGATACACCACAGGCCAAAGACGCCAATCTTTTTCGCGTTTCCCAGGGGTACAGACTTACTGAGACCCAGTCCTGCAGGGGCGCGCTGCGGACCGGCTGTTGGACATCCATTGGGTCTACATTATCAGGGATCAGCTGGGAGACGTTCTGTCGCCCCAAGACTTGCCAATACTGGGCCGCTGCCAGGTGCCGCGCGAAAATGCCATCCGCGGCCAAAGGCACCAGTTGCAAGCCGCCGAACAACAGGGCAAAAGCCAGCGGAACAAACATCAACGGGACGCGACACTCGAGAACAGGCTTGCTCGTCCAGCCCACGCAGACGCTTAACGCAGCGCATGCGCAGCAAGCGATCCACATCTGCGTGAAATAGGACACCCCACCCCAACACCAGGGGCTGGCAATCAGGCATCCGCCTGCCAGCAGCGCAGTACTCTGAAATAATGTCGAACGGAACATCAATTACCACTTGTTACAAAAGCGTGCGCTCGTCAACCGATCTCCATTCAAATCAATGGTGGCCGTGCTCCGTGCTGGCATTGCTGTGCGTTAGTTGTAGTTCTTGTCACGGCAGACCCGATGCGTCTCTGACCTGGGTCCTCTGCCATTCCTGCAAAAAAAGGGCTTACGACGGGTCGCGGGGACTTTCATCCAGATAGGGATTCGAATCGTCGGCGTAATATTCGTACTCACCATCGCCATATCCATAGGCATATTCATAACCGGTTCCGTAGTACGAACTCCCGTATTTGCCACCATAGCCATATTTCCCATACCCGTATTTGTAGCCACGCGATCCGTAGCCGTAGCCGTAGCCGTAGCCGTAGCCAGGCGTGCTACCCACCCCATTGACAATCAGGCCCAGTAGATTGGCATCCAGGGACGTTAAAGACTCAATGGCGCGCCGCGCAATCTTGCGGGAGTTCTTCGACAAGCGGAGTACGAGAAAGATGCCATCCGCCAATGGCGCTACGTTCAACGGATCGGTCACGGCGAGCACGGGTGGCGTGTCGATTACAACCATGTCATATCGATCGCGCAGCATATGCAGCAGGTCTGCAAATGTCCGCGACATCAGTAACTCGGATGGATTGTGAGGCCGCATTCCACACGGCAGCACGGTCAAATTGTCAATGGGACTCGGCTTGGCCGCATCCACTAACTCGGTAGTGCCACACAGCACGTCAGTAACGCCAAGCTCATTCTCCAGATTGAACAGGTGGTGCAGCCGCGGGCGGCGGAAGTCGCCTTCCAGCAAAATCGTCTTTTTGCCTGAATCGGCAATTGATACCGCCAGGTTGCCTGCACACGTCGTCTTACCATCCCCTGGACTGGGACTGGTCACCTGGATGATCTTATGACCGGATTCACGTACACGAAAGTTGAGTGCGGTCCGCACACCACGATACGCCTCCGCAACGCGTCCCCGCGGTTGGTGAACGGTCCGTAACACCGGATCCAAACCGGCCCAGGGTTCCGTCTCATCCTCCGGGGCAGTATCTACATCCTCGATGGGGATCATTGGAATGTGCCCGACGACAGTCGCTCCCAGAATCTCGCGAATTTCGTCAGGCGTACGGAAGCTTCGGTCGGTCGAGTCAATCACAAAAGCGAGTGAAATCCCCGCCAGCAGACCCAGCAACGTCGCACTCATCATCGTCTCTCTCAAACTGGGAGCAATCTTGACCCCGCTCGATGGTTCGTTGATGATTTCGGCACGCGTCATACCCGTACCTCTTACCAGGTCAATCTGGTCCATCTTGCCGATCACTTCCTCAAACAGGGCCTGCTTGTTGGCCAATTGGCTGGTCAGCTGAGTGTTTTGCACTTGAAAGTTGGACAAACTCCGTGAGAGTTCACGTTCGCTGAGAAACAGGTCTTTCAGAGCGACAATCCGTTGTTCATTCAAGCGCAGTTCTTCGCGTTTGGTCCGCAGAAACGTTTCGAAAAAATCCTGTTTTTCCACAACTTCAATCGGCGAGTTGACAACCCCCCCCGTTCGGATCGACATCCGCTCCAACAGAAGCGTCTTCTTGCGGCGCAAATTGACGATCTTCGGATGGTCTGGACCGTAGTCATCGAGCAACAGCTTCTCTTCCATCTCCAGGTTGAGGATCTCCACATTTTCCGGTGACAGTTGATTTGCTAACGGCAGTCCGCTCTGCGTGTCCCAGACACCACCAAGCGCTACCCGCAGGGCTGCTTTGTCACCTCCCTGGGCCAACGCTTCTGAAATATGATCCAGCTGCGACTGCAATTGATTGTTGGTCATCACCGTCGTGGAAATCTCTTGCTGGATCTGTGTGAGCCGCGGCTCATGAACACTGCTGGCAGCATCCCCGTTAAAGACAATCTCGGGTGGCGCGGTGTAGCGAAAATCCAGGTACTGTTGACGTGCCTCTCCAATCTCCGTGTCTAACTGCGCGCGCGCCTGTTCGATCAAGTCAACAACCTCTTGGCTGACCAGCTGGTAGGTATCCCCTAGAAATACCTGAAACTGTTCCATCACCGCCATCAGCACCTTCGGGCATTCTTCACGGTCTTCACTGGTGTAGGTCACCGTCAAAATACTGCCCGCGCCACCATCCTCTTGTGAAACACCGAGGCCAGCGATGATCTAGGCCGCCGGGTCTGCGACTCCG
>CAZITS010000629.1:0-4108 GCA_964542185.1 uncultured Pirellulaceae bacterium | reverse complement strand
CTCCATGAACCGAACACATACCGCGCTGGGCACTTTCACGCTCGCGTTTGTCGGCGACAATTCGCCGGTGGATTGATCGATGCGAAACACAATCACATTGCCGCCCGTTTGATTCGCCACCAGCATGTATTGTCCCGTTGGTTCGATGGCAAAATTGCGAGGTGTTTTGACACCCATACCTTGGTGGCCGACCGCCGTCAGCTTGCGCGTTCGTGGGTCGATCGAGAAAATCGCGATCGAATTGTACGGGTCCCGGTTCGAGACATAAACGAATTTTCCTGACGGATGAACGACTGTCTCCGCCGTGCTGCCACCTTTCCGTTTGACATCCTTGGGCAACGTGGACAGCACCTGCTTTTGTGTCAGGACGCCTTTGTTGGCGTTGTAATCGCAGGTCACGATCGTCAAGTTCGACTCGCCGTTAATGTACGCGGTTTTGCCATCAGGGTGCCAGGCGAAATGGCGAGGACCAGTCCCTTTTGGCGTGTCGAATGCGCCGTGCGGAGTCAGTGTTCCCCGGCTGGCGTCGAAGGCGTAAATGATGACCTGGTCGAGACCCAGGTCGCAACAGAGGGCAAAGTTATTGCCCTTGTCAACGTGGATCGAATGCCCGTTTGTCCGTTTCCCCACGTGCTGCTGGAACGAGAATGCCTTGCCGAGCTTGCCATCGGATTCGATGGCAATGGAAATGCAACTGCCCCCGGTGTAGTTGGCCGCCAGCACGTTCTTGCCCGTTGGATCAACGACGAGGTGGCATGGCGCGGCGCCGCGGGTCGGCTGTGAGTTGAGGAGGGTCAGGTTGCCAGTCGTCTCGTCAATGGCCAGCGCGCTGATGGTCGCCTGCCCCTCATTTACCGCATAAAGAAACTTCTTGTTCGGGTGGAACGCGAGGAAAGATGGACTGCTCGTCTCGCCGGCTAGCGTTGCTTCGGATAGCGAACCATCCTTCAGATTCAGCTCGCACTGGTAGATTCCCTTGCTCACTTCGCCCGTGTACGTGCCGAGATAAACGCGATACCTGTCCTGTGCCTGCGCGAAAACCGGCGTAGCAGCAAACAGGAGCGAGGCCAGGAGAATACGGTAACTCATGGTTGTAAGGTCCTTGAAGATGTTGGTGCGATGCTGTTTTCGTAAACCGCGTGCGGCAGCCTCTTGCCAGAGCGTTCGCTTCACCGGCGCCGTCCGATACGACGACTACGCTTTCGTATTGCAGGGCAGTCCGTCGCGAATCATCATAACGCGCCTGGATGCCACACGTCGCGGCGCCAGCCTCGATATTCGTGAAATCTGGGTGCGCTTATCAGCAGGGCGGCAAGGGGAAGGCTCGACTGGGTCGGCTGCTGGGCATGGGGAGTGCCGGGGCACAAGACTGAGCTGGAGGAGTAAGTGTCTGAGATCCTCGACTCTGCCTGACTGGTTCTGCGAGTTTGAATCGTTACGATAGGTGAGGCGTGCTTTTTGCCCGTCCTTGCGGACTATTCGGTGGACAAGACCAGGCTTACAACATGTTACGTTCATTGCTGCTGGTACCCTTCGCGGTCGTGGCGTTGGCGCCGCCTGTTCTCCGTGCCGTTGATGAAGATCCGGCGATTCAGCATGTGGTCATTGAACGCGCAACGAAAGACACGCCGCGTAGTGACACAGCCTCGATTGCCCAACTGCCAGACAAGCGACTCATGGTGGTCTACCATAAGTACGAGAGTGGCGAACGCAGTGGCCACGATCACGGGATCTGTCGAATCTGGTCCAAGGTGAGTTCCGACGACGGAAAGACGTGGCGACATCCCCGCATGCTGGTGGACGTAGCCAAGGGTGACATGAACGTCCAGGCGCCGGCGCTCTTGCGCACCGCGGGTGGGGACCTGCTGCTGATCAGCTTGCGGGCCCATTCCAAAGGCAACAGTAGCACGATGTGTCTGTTTCGATCCGCGAATGGTGGGAAATCGTTTTCGCCACGCGATTCTTTGTGGAGCCGATCAAAAGGTCAGTTACTGCAGGGAGGGACGAGCAGCCTTCTGGAACTCAAGTCGGGCCGCTTGCTGCTTCCTTATCATGGCGGCGCCGGTAACCAGTGGAAGCAAAAGAACAGCGCCTGGTGCCTGTACAGCGACGACGGTGGCAAGAGCTGGAAGCGATCGGATCCTATCGACCTTCCCAAACGCGGTGCCATGGAAGGATCGGTTGCCCAGCTTGAGAACGAGACATTGCTGATGTCGCTGCGTACGCAGCTTGGTGGTCCGTTCTTGGCGCGTTCCTCCGACGAAGGAAGAACCTGGAGTAAACCTGTTTTCAGCCGGCTGGAAGGGGGCGAGTCGGGTACCTGTTTACGGCGTTTGCCAGGAACGAGCGATGTTATCCTGTTTTTTAATAACAGCAAGTACAACAAAGACCATCACCATTTCGGCGAGCGCACGCCACTCACCTGTGCGCGGTCAGCAGATCAGGGGAAGACCTGGCGGATTATCGGCAACATCCTGGCGGACCCCGAGGCCGAGTACACGAATCTTGATTGTTATTTCACACCACAGGGCGACGCGATTCTTACCTACATGTACGCCAGCCCGGCTTGGAATCGTGACAGGATTCAGCTCAACGCGGCGCTCATCCCCCGTCGCTGGTTTGATGGTTCGTGACGGATGGGGCTGCGAGCATCTCGGGGGGAGTTGCTTGAATCCGAAGTGCGTTCTGGGCAGGATACGACCAGCTGCACTCGTAGTCCTGGCTGCGTACAGCCTTTTCAGAACGCGGGGATCTTGCATCTAAGAAGAGTTGCGAACGATCGCAACCATCACCGCGACCACACCAAAGTCACTGGCGCTGGCGTCGCCGAGGTGCAACAGGTCTTGCCCAGCTGTAGGATTGAGGAATAGCCCATTTTCTCCAGGTGGCCGCCAAATTGCGTTCGTGCTCAACGAGAAATGATGTGTCGTACATGCTGACGGTGGAAACGTAAAGACACTTGCCGATGCAGAGGTAGGTAGTGCCGGGGCCTGGCAAGCCGACGGGTTCATTTACTATCCGACGACCGAAGCGTCGACGCTTTGGCGGACTCCGGAGTCCGGCGGTGCTCGCGAAAAACTATACGTAGCATATTGGGGCGGCTGCGAGAATCCATCCGGATTGCCCGATGGCAGGCTGGTCTTCACTGCCAAACGAAACAGTAATCACGACGATTATTCTGAAACGCTGGTGTTCGATCCATCGGATCAAACGGTTGTGTCGCCAGGCATTGTGGGGATGCACGTGGAATACTGCGAATGCGGTTACCTGGTGTATTGTCGCGACGGGGGATTGTATGCGAGAGCCTTTGATGTCGCGACGACGGCGCTTTCAGGAGATGAAATTACCATTGCCTCGCGAGTCTCGAGCAATGGCATTACAGGCAATGCCCACTTTGATGTTTCAAATAATGGCACAATCGTATTTCTCGAAGGTCGCCGCATTGAAGAAGGGTCTTTGGCCATTATGGGATCGGACGGCCAGGTGAAAGAGAGACTGGAAAACTTTCCGTCAGGAAGCTTTGGGCGGTTTGAATTGTCCCCGGATGAGAGGTACCTGGCTCTTGGAATTGTGGCAGAACGGGACGATATTTGGATTTACGATCTGTTAGAGAAAACGATCAGGAAAGTGACCAGTGAAGGTAGTAACCATCTCCCACTATGGACACCTGACGGAAAAGAGATCTATTTCGGATCCAGAGTCAATGGTCGTACTGGATTGTATAAAATGTCGGCCTTTGGCAGTGATAAAGAGAAGGTGGCAGAATTTGACGATTGGTATATTCGGGTTGCTTTTGGATCTAGTCCAGACATTATGTTGCTCGAAAAAAACAATGGAATCGCAGATGCGTCGGGTGGTGCCGATTTGGAGGCCATGCGTGTTGAAAATGAAAACGTTAATTGGGGGCCTGTGATATCGCCCGATGACAAGTGGGTTGCATTTGTATCGGATCGTACTGGAAGGTATGAAA
The DNA here is from genome assembly GCA_964542185.1 of uncultured Pirellulaceae bacterium. GTDB lineage: Bacteria > Planctomycetota > Planctomycetia > Pirellulales > Pirellulaceae > UBA9264. The sequence continues at coordinate 138 of CAZITS010000629.1, read as the reverse complement.
TCTTTGTGGCACCGATGCCACTTGATGTTGGAAACGCCAGGCAAGTGTCTATTGATGGTGGCGTTTTCCCAACCTGGTCGCGTGATGGGAAAAAGCTCTTTTTCGTCTATGACAACAAGTTTTTTGAGGCCAATCTGG
>CAZITS010000628.1:2499-4110 GCA_964542185.1 uncultured Pirellulaceae bacterium | reverse complement strand
GTTCACGGTCTACGGACAACACCTTACAGTTGAGCTGTTGGTCTTTTTCCAGCATTTCATTGGGGTGGCTGATTTTGCGCGTCCATGACATGTCTGAGACGTGCAGCAGGCCATCAATACCTTCTTCCAACTCAACAAATGCCCCGTAGTTGGTAAGGTTGCGAACTTTTCCCTCGACGATGGCGTCGGCAGGATAACGTTCGGCAACTTTGTCCCAGGGATTCTCTGTAGTCTGTTTCATTCCGAGAGAGAGTTGTTGCCCTTCCTGGTCAACAGACAGAATGACGACATCAATTTCGTCGTCGATTTCTACGAGTTCACTAGGATGGTTAACGCGTCGTGTCCAGGACATCTCGCTGATGTGTACGAGTCCTTCAATCCCGGGCTCCAGTTTGACAAAAGCACCGTAGCTCATGACGTTGACTACGACACCGCGCTGACGGGAGTCGACCGGATATTTCTCGGCAACATTTTCCCAAGGGTTGGCTTGTTGTTGTTTGAGGCCGAGTGCAATTTTTTGTTTTTCTCGATCGACATTGAGAATCTTGACTTCGATTTCCTGGTCGATCGATACCATTTCGGATGGATGTCCGATCCGTTCCCAGCTCATGTCGGTGATGTGTAACAAACCGTCGATGCCACCGAGATCGACAAACGCACCAAACTCGGCGATGTTCTTGACAATGCCTTTGCGCACTTGACCGGTTTGCAGTTCAGTGAGCAGCCGTTCACGGTCTTCTTCGCGTTGTTTTTCGATCAAGGAACGTCGACTGACAACAATATTGCGACGCGCCTCATCGATTTTCAACACTTCGCATTGCACATAGCGATCGATGTAATCGCCGATGTCATGTGGCCGGCGAATGTCGACTTGACTGGCAGGCAGGAAAACGTTCACACCGATGTCAACCAGCAATCCACCCTTGATCTTGCGCTTGACCATTCCAGTAATGACCTGGCCTTCATTGACCGTTGACATGACACGTTGCCACTCACGGATTTTGTCGGCCTTGCGTTTGCTGAGCGAAACCATGCCGTAGGGGTCGTCCGCACGGCCGAGTTCGTCTTCCATTTCTTCGATCAGAACTTGCACATTCTGACCGACTTCCGGTGGATCTTCATGGGGATCCCACTCGTTCAGTGGGATGGTTCCCTCACTCTTGAATCCGACGTCAACGAGAGCCGAATCGTCATCGATGCGGATGATTCGCCCGTCGATGATGCTGTTGAGTTCGAAGCTTCGTTCAGCTTCGACATGTTGCTCGATGGCCTCCTCGACGCCAACTGTGGCTTCTTCAAAGGCGGCTTCCAGTTCTGCGTCGTTTTCCAGGCTGCGAATGAGGTTCCGATTGACCATGGGTGTTGATATGCCTTGCTGAACAAGGCTCCAAGTCGACGACGATCACGAAGACCGAGGGCGTCGCGACAAAAAAGAGGAACTGACGTCACGTCGAGCTGCCGCTCCAGTAGCAGGCGCAAAAGACCCGACGAGAACCGTGCAAACATAGCAAATGCGCAGTGCCGCTACAAGTGATCCGGCTCCCTGCGGGTGTGCGTCCAGCCAGAATGGGCGCCGGGTATGCACGGTCAGAGACAGGTGCGTTACCGAGG
>CAZITS010000628.1:869-2489 GCA_964542185.1 uncultured Pirellulaceae bacterium | reverse complement strand
CGAGTTGCAAGTTTACAGCAGAACGTCCTGGATTACCTGTCCGTGTACGTCGGTCAAGCGGAAGTCTCGCCCCGAGTATCGGTACGTCAGGCGTTCGTGGTCCAAGCCCATGAGGTGCAGGATGGTCGCATGGAGATCGTGGACGTGGGCTCGATTTTCGACGGCAGTCAGCCCAAATGCATCGGTGGCGCCATAGCTGAAACCGGGTTTGACTCCGCCACCGGCCATCCAGACGGTGAAGCCGTAGTGATCGTGGTCACGCCCTTTTTGGCCTTCGGAAGTAGGGGCTCGGCCAAATTCTCCTCCCCACAAGACCAGCGTCTCGTCGAGCAATCCGCGTTGTTTAAGATCCGTGAGCAACGCGGCAATTCCTTGGTCGCAGGCATCCGCCAGGCGTTTGTGACCGCCTGCGATGTCGTTGTGCCCGGTATCCCAGGCGATATCGTAGCCATCGATCGAATGAGATAACTGAACGGCACGGACACCGCGTTCGATCAGACGCCGCGCAAGCAGGCAGCCTTTGGCGTATTCGCTGGTCCCGTACATATCCAGAGTACTTTTGGTTTCTCGACTAAGGTCGAATGTATCCGGCACAGCGAACTGCATGCGGAACGCCATTTCCATTGCCTGGATACTTGATTCCAGTGTCTGGTCACGCTCTTGCCGCTGTAGATCGAGTTGATTCAGACGTGTTAGCAGGTCTGCTTGTTTTCTCTGTGCCGATCGGGACAAATTTGGGTTTTGCAGATCTGACATGACTCGTTGAGGGTGCATGCTGGCGATATTGACGTAGCAGCCAGCATAGGCACCCGGAAGAAAGCTGTTTCCCCAGTTGGCGAGCTTGCCACGCGGTTGAGCGCGTGGCGACATGGAAACAAATCCAGGCAGGTTCTGGTTTTCAGTACCAAGCCCGTAGACCAGCCATGAGCCCATGCTGGGGCGACTCGGCTGTAAGTGCCCGAGGTTCATCATCAAGATGGCACCCGCATGCTCGGGAATATCAGTATGCATCGAGTGGATGAAGCAAAGCTCATCGACACACTGGCCCACGCGTGGAAACAAGTCGCTGACCCACTTTCCGCATTTTCCATAACGCTGGAATCCAAAAGGCGACGGGAAGAGGCCGCCTTTGGTATTACGTAGCGACTTTCGATTTACGAGTGTCGGTCGTTGACCGCCATAACGGTTGATTTCGGGTTTGTAATCGAATGTGTCGACCTGCGACGGGCCACCCGGCATAAACAGCTGGATGATGCGTTTTGCTTTGGGTGCAAAATGCGGCAGTTTGGGAGAGAGTGGGGAAGCGGCGGACGCCAGTGCAGGGGCCTGCGACCGATTCGTTGCATCGGCGCCTTGCAGAACACCAGCCAGCCCGAGGCTACCGAATCCAGCGCCCATTCGATGGAGCATGGTGCGACGGGAAACGGGGAGTTGTGGAATTGGTTGTGTCATGTGTGGTTTGCTGTCGCTGAGTGTCTAGAATCCAAAAAGGGCTCACAGGTTGGTGCGAATCCAGCGTTGGGCCCGGTTCATTGTTGTGTCGTCCCTGGCGCGTGTGGACACGAGTTACAGGAAGCCACCAGGCATTGCCGCCACCCCCGTTGACCCCGCCCTTCCGTG
>CAZITS010000628.1:0-859 GCA_964542185.1 uncultured Pirellulaceae bacterium | reverse complement strand
AAGGGCTCACAGGTTGGTGCGAATCCAGCGTTGGGCCCGGTTCATTGTTGTGTCTGTTGCGTCGTCCCTGGAGCGTGTGGACACGAGTTACAGGAAGCCAGCAGGCGTTGCCGCCACTCCCGTTGACCACGCCCTTCAGTGGGTTCATTTTAGCCTAACTTTTGCTCGCGTGACAAATCCGGTTGGTCGCTCCTTTGCCGCGCACCACTAGCGGGTCCTTGTCTGCCGGAAGGCCCCTTTGGCTGCTGGCAGCTGTGGTAGAGATTAATCTGCCCAGCGGAGTAGAATTTTTCCGGATTGTCCCGACATCATGGTCTCAAAAGCGGTTTCGAATTCGGTGTAGTGGAAACGGTGGGTTATTACGGGCAGGATATCGAGCCCGGTTTGGATCATGGCCGTCATTTTGTACCAGGTTTCGTACATTTCCCGGCCATAGATACCTTTGATCGTCAACATATTGAAGACCACTGCATTCCAATCGATGGAGACTTCTTTTTCGGGGATCCCCAGCATGGCGATTTTTCCACCATGGCACATGTTTGCCAGCATGTCTCGAAATGCGGTTGAATCGCCGGACATTTCAAGGCCGACGTCAAAACCCTCTTTCATCCCCAGTTGTTGTTGTATGTCGCCAATCGACTCGGACCGGACGTCAACAGCAACGGTGGCCCCCATTGTTTTGGCAAGTTCCAGCCGATAGGGATTGATGTCGCTGATTACGACATAACGGGCACCGGCGTGCTTGGCGACTGCCGCAGCCATAATGCCGATTGGGCCTGCGCCCGTGATCAGAACGTCTTCTCCAAGGACGGGAAAGGAGAGCGCGGTATGGACTGCATTTCCAAAAGGATCGAAGAGT
>CAZITS010000627.1:0-4113 GCA_964542185.1 uncultured Pirellulaceae bacterium | reverse complement strand
AAGACTCTGCAGTTCTCCAAAACAAGCGTCTTGCGATCGCTCGACCTTAGCGACAATCCTGCTTTGGCAGGACTAAGCGTCGAGAAAATACCGGCGGTCCAAATGCTAAACCTGAGCCAGACGGGCATTTCCGATGCGACGTTCCGGCCCACCTCCGCGCTGCGGGAACTACGCGACCTGAATTTGAGTGAAACCGCGATCACTGGTGCCACGTTAGACGTATTGCTTAGTTCATGTCCGCATCTCAAATGGCTCAATTTGGCCGGCAGCCAGACGGATGATCAGGGCGTACAAAAGGTAAGCCACTTGAAACAGCTGCGTGTGCTGCTCCTGGGTCGTACGCGAATTTCAGACGCAGCTGGCATGCATCTCGGGCAGCTGACGTCTTTAATCGATCTTGACTTGAGCCAAACCTCGGTGGGAGACGCTGGCCTTGGCGCACTTCAGACACTGAAAGCACTGCGACGCCTGACGCTCGAAGCCACTCAGATCACAGAAGAACGTAGTGCCGAACTCAAACGCACGCTACCGCAACTGAACATTGTCACCGGCGTCGAGGAACCGGCGGATGAACCGACAGACGAACCGGAAGACGAAATCCGGGCAGAAAAAACGACATGACCTCCCAACGGCACCTGGTCTATATCGATTACATGCCGCAGTGTTTCCAGGGGCCGCACGGAAACCCACTGGCTAGACCAAACGTCCGAAACGGACAGACGCGCTACCCATCGGCTGCCACGGTAACTGGGCTAGTGACACGGTGGCAGTAACGGGTCAGCGAACCAACCTCATCAGAAAAACACAAACCGCGATGTCTGGGAATGCTGGATTTACTCGATTTGTCACACTCACCGAAACGGATGTCCCGCAATTACTGCAGCGCATACAGGATGCCGACCTCGCAGTAAGCGGGAAACGCTACGGTGTCGCCTCGCGTTTAATTGCCCGACCGACTGCCAGTGTTGTCGATCTGGCAACAGCCGCTTGCCGCAAGCTGCTTTCACTCGCCGCCATCCACCACAGCGACCTGGGAGCACTGATTCTCTCGAGTCGTATCGAAGACCCCACAACGGCGGCGCACGAGCTGGTCCACCGCCTTGGCTTGGGCTGCGCGAGCCTTGGTATTGAACGAGCCTGCAGCGGGTTTCCCGCTGCAACTGCTCTGGCGATTGAGCAAACACGCGCCAGAGGACGCCCTGTTGCCGTCATTACGGCGGAAAAAATCAGCCCAAACATCAACTGGGAAACAGCCACGCAACAACTTTCCGATCATCGTCGCGCCAGAGGGCAAGCCGCCAGCCTGTTTGCCGACGGTGCCGCAGGTGTCCTTGTCCTGCCAGCAGAAAACGATGCAAATCTGGTCATCCTCGATGCCTGGCAAGGAGAAGTCGAAGACCAAGACGAGTTAATTCAAAAAACCGTCGTCGAGCAGGCAGTTGACCCGTGGGGCAACACACGTCCCGGGGCAACTGAATGCATGAGCATGCCTGGGCGGCGTGGTTTTCTACTCGCAAAACGAGCGCCCCAAATCATGGCCCAGTCCATTTTGAAAAGTCTCGCGCACATTCAGGCAGAACATGACCGCGAACCATTAACCATCACACACGTGGTACCACATCAGGCGAGTGGAATTATCCTGGCTGGACTGGCTCGTCACTTTCGCCGCCAGGACCATGTACCGCACATCTGGAAATGCATCGAGCACGTCGGAAACACGGTTTCTGCGTCGATTCCTACTGCCATGGCAACGGTGCAGGAGCAACTCCCGCCGGGAGCGATTGTCGCCATGCCATCGGTCGGAGCCGGCGGTCCTGGCTATCGCCCCGACGTACTCAGCACCGGTTGCGTCATGTTACGTGTTCCAGGCACCGTTTAGGGCGATCGACAATCTCGTCCCGCGCAGCAAGCTGCGCAACTCGCACGGGCCGACAACATGCCTCCTGCCGCGCTCAGCTGAACATTTTTCCCGGGCACCGCGCAAACGAAATTACCTGCGAACGCGCGATTGTATCTTGACAACGAACCGCTATCAGGAGCCAGACACACTGCGCCGCAGTATGCCTGCGCGATTACCCGCGTGGGCCGGCAAACAGTTACCCGTGATGGTTCGCCGTTACTCTCTGCATACAAGATTGCACTCAACAGAAGGTAACAGCAACGACACCACTGTCGAAGTCGATTAATTGAAGCAAATGCCACCGCAGACATTAAAAGACTGTCCGTTGATCGCTGCGGCCTCATCCCCCGCCAGGAAGACCGCGAGCGCAGCCACTTCCTCGGGCAACAAACGCCGTCCGAGGGGGGATGCCGCAGCTTCCAACTGTTCGAAACTCTGACCTGTGCGGTCCGCGTCGTATTCCAGCCGCTTGTCATTCATCAATGTTGCAGTCACTCCAGGACAAACCGCATTCGCGGTGACACCCCGATCACCAACCTCCTTGGCCGTTGCCTTGGTGAGTCCAGAGAGCGCATGTTTGCTGGCAATGTACGCGGCACCATGAAGCGATGGAATCTTGGCATTGATCGATGCCACATTAATTATCCGTCCCCAGCCACTTTCCAGCATTGCCGGCAAGACCAGCTTCGTGAGCAAATACGGTGCCGTGACATTCACTTCAAAACTCAGATCCCAAAATGCGTCATCAAAATCGACCAAGGGCCGAGGGTCCTGACTGCTCCCAATTCCCGCATTGTTGACAAGTATCTCCACTGGTCCCCAGGTCTCGGTGACGCGAGCAACCAATTCACCGGGAACGCTACGTACCGACAAATCCGCCGGAACCACTAGCGCCTGCCCCCCCTGGCTCTCAATCTCACCTGCCAGGCTCTCAAGTTCCGCAGTGCTGCGGGCGGCAATCGCTACCCGCAGCCCCTGCTGGCCCAGCGATAATGCAATCGCACGCCCGATACCACGTCCCGCCCCCGTCACCACTGCAATTCGATCACTCAAGATACTGCTCTCCCCAAGAAGGACATCCCGTTTGACACGGCCACCTATTTTGCCGGGTCGCATACCATGAGGCAATGAGCAACCTGGCAGCGTTCCGAATTCGCCGCAGGGGGCAGCATCACATTGACACTCCGCGAAACGCTGCCTAAGATCGCACCTCGCCCGGGCAACCTGCGAATCAGGAACGAGGCTATGGAGATTTTTGGCGGACTAGAGCACGTAGTACGCGCTCAAGAACCACTAGCGCCATATACGGGCCTGCGCGTCGGTGGCACCACCGAGTATTTCGCAGAACCCACTTCGATCGACGAACTCTCGACGCTGGTCAAACGCTGTCGTGAGCAGGATATGCCATTCCGCCTTCTGGGGGGTGGATCAAACGTACTGGTCCGCGATCAAGGTGTTCAAGGGCTGGTAATCCACCTGTCCGCTCCGCAATTTTCGGAAATCAAGCCGCGTGGAGAGGATCTTGTGGTCGGCGGCGGCGCCAAGCTGGGACATGTCATTTCGACAGCGGTACGCGAAGGGCTCGCTGGACTCGAACCTTTGGTCGGTATTCCCGGAACCGTGGGAGGCGCATTGCACGGAAACGCTGGTACAGCAGGCGGCGACATAGGACGGCGCACCATCGAGGCCCAAGTACTGACGCGGACCGGCGAGATCCATACACGCACGAAAGCCGATCTTCGATTTGCTTATCGCCAAAGCAGCTTGGACGAACTCGCGATCCTCACAGCAACATTTTCATTTGAAGTCGAAGACCCCGCCGAACTCACTAAACGTATGCAGACGCTCTGGATCGTAAAAAAGGCAAACCTGCCCCGCGGCGGATTTAATACAGGCTGCGTGTTTCGCAACCCCCCAGGCGCCAATGCGACAGCACTGCTAGAACAGGCTGGACTCAAAGGCACCATCGTCGGCGACGCACAAGTCAGCGACGAAAATGCGAACTACATCGTGTCTTCTGCCGCCTCAAGCAGCTCCGATTTGCTGCGTTTGATCGAGCATATGCAAAAGCAAACGCTGGACCGGCTAGGGGTTGAGCTGGAAGTAGAACTCGAGATCTGGTAAACGAGTCTCCTGTTCTGCGTGCTTCTCGCTCTCACGACAGCAGTGATCTGGTCGCTGGCATTCCGCCGCGGGAGAGAACCTCGTGATGA
>CAZITS010000626.1:0-4119 GCA_964542185.1 uncultured Pirellulaceae bacterium | reverse complement strand
GTCTGTGTTCCAGAGGGGCGCCCACAGGCTGGTGGTCAGCAGTACGCCAGATCTGCGCGACCTGCCCACTGACGGTGACCACCCGGCTGCCGTCGGCGGAGATCGCGACGGCCGTCACATCACCCTTGTGTTTGAACGGTTTACCCTGGCGCGTCGCAGTCGCCGTATTCCAGAGCCGTGCCAGATTGTCGTCGCAGGCGGTAATTGCTAACAGGCCGTCGGCGGATAACGCGACATCAACGACATCCTCCTCGTGTTCCCATGCTTGTCCGATGGGTTGGCCGTTTTCCAGATTCCAACAGCGCGCGGTGTTGTCGTGACTGGCGGTCACGGCCAGGCGGCCATCTCGGCTGACAGCGAGTGCCACAATGGAGTCATCGTGTAGCAGCGGTGGACCCAGTGTCCGGCTCCAGCCAGCCAGTATCCGGCGAATAGGTACCGTGGCCGGATCTCCGTCATTCGTCACCTGGTAAGCCTGGAACAACTTCAACAGACCCTCGGTGCGGTTTTGCTTCTCGAGCAGCTCCACGGCGGTTTGCACGTAGGCGGAAGTTAAGGCCTGACGTACCTGGCCGAGTTCCCCTTCACGTTGCCGCAGTCGTATGAAGCAAAAGCCGGCCGTTGCCACCAGCAACAGGCTGAGCGTCCAGTGCCAGAGCTGGAGGCGGCCTGGTTTTCGCTGCGACTTGGGCTGCAAATCGGCCTGACCAGGTCGCGGATCGGAAGTTTCACCATCGGGAGAAGTCAAGGGTTCACTGGCCCTCAAGGGTTCACTGGCCCACGTATAAAACGGCGCAAAAAGAAAGACCTGCCGGACCAACATACGGGACCGGCAGGTCTGTGCAAACTAGTGAAGCGTCGAGTTGGTCGGGATGGTTAAGGTCCCAGCCAATCTGGACGAGGTTTAGTACAGGTCGTGGTCACCACCCGATCCACCCTTCCCTTTTTCATCCTTGGGCTTTTCGGCGACCAGCGCGTCACTGGTCAACAGTAGTGTTGCTACGCTGGCTGCGTTACCGAGCGCGGTACGCGTCACTTTGGTGGGATCAATAACACCCGCCTTGACGAGATCCTGATGTTCGTCGGTCAGCGCGTTATAGCCACGATTTCCTTTGGCTTCGCGAACCTTCTCGCAGATAATGCCACCATCCTGGCCGGCATTTTCCGAGATCCAGTACAAGGGAGCCCGGCAAGCACGCAAGACGATGTCGAAACCGATCTTTTCATCGTCGGAAAGATCCTGCGCGGGTGACACATTGGCCGCTGCCCGCAGCAGTGCCACACCGCCACCGGGCAAGATTCCTTCTTGAACCGCAGCGCGGGTTGCATGCAGCGCGTCTTCTACGCGGGCTTTCTTTTCTTTCATTTCGCTTTCGGTTGCGGCGCCGACGTTGACTTTGGCAACACCACCGGCCAGCTTGGCCAGCCGCTCTTCAAGCTTTTCGCGATCGTAATCGCTGGTGGAATTTTCAATTTCTCGTTTGAGCTGCTCGATTCGTGATTTGATCTCACTGCTCTTGCCGGCACCTTCGATAATCGTGGTGTTGTCCTTGTCGACAATCACCTTTTTGGCACGGCCCAGGTCGGTGAGCGGAAGTGATTCAAGGTTGATGCCCAGCGACTCAAAAATCGCGGTACCACCGGAAAGGATGGCGATATCTTCCATCATGGCCTTGCGGCGATCGCCGTATCCGGGGGCTTTCACAGCACAGCACTTGAACGTGCCACGCAGGCAATTGATGACCAGCGTTGCCAGTGCTTCACCTTCGACGTCTTCGGCTACGATCAGCAATGGCTTTTGCTGCTGGACGACCCCTTCGAGCACCGGTACGAGCTCTTTGACATTAGTGATTTTCTTTTCGAAAACCAGAATGTAGGCATCTTCCATGACGCATTCCATGCTGTTGGAATCGCTCACGAAATACGGGGAAAGGTACCCACGGTCAAACTGCATTCCCTCAACCCACTCGGTCTCGGTTTCCAGGCTCTTGCCTTCGTCGACTGTGATCACGCCGTCCTTGCCGACTTTGTCCATTGCGTCTGCCAGGATCGTGCCGATCGCGGCATCGTTATTGGATGCGATCGAGGCGACATTGGCCATCTCTTCTTTGGTTTTGATCTTGATCGACATTCCTTCCAGTTTGGAAGTGATGCAATCGACGGCGTGTTCAATGCCATGTTTCATTTGTACGGGGTTCACACCCGAGACGACATTCCGCAGGCCTTCATTGAAGATGGCTTCGGCCATGACCGTGGCGGTGGTCGTACCATCGCCAGCGACGTCACTGGTCTTACTCGCCACTTCACGGACCATCCGGGCGCCCATGTTCTCGTAGACGTCTTCCAGATCAATCTCTTTGGCCACGGTCACACCGTCCTTGGTAACGGTGGGGGACCCGAAGCTTTTTTGCAGGATCACATTACGACCCTTGGGACCCAGCGTCACCTTGACCGCTTTGGCCAGTTTGCCGACCCCTCGTCGAATCGCCTCGCGGGCTTCCTGGTCAAACGCAATAATCTTTGCCATCGATTGGTTCTCCTGTTGTTTCTTTCTCAAGCGAACAACTCAAGGGAACTGCAAGCTGCGGGTTGCCCCCCTGGCGCTTGCGGTCCACTGGTCTTCGCGCGTTTCGCGTTGTCTATTCGTCGATCACCGCCAGGATGTCGTCTTCACGCATCAGCAGCAGTTCCTCGTCCCCCACTTCAAATGCTTCACCTGCATAACTGCTGAAGATCACACGCTCACCAACTTTGACTTGCAGCTGGCTACGTGAGCCATCCTCAAGGAGCACGCCATCTCCTACGCTGGTGATCACGCCACGGGCCGGTTTGTCTTTTGCCGAATCGGGCAAGACGATGCCGCCAGACGTTGTGGCTTCGGATGATTCTCTTCGCACCACCACGCGATCACCGAGCGGTTGCAGTTGGATGCCTGGTTTTGTTTTTTTCTTTGCCGACGCCATCTGCTTTCCACCTCCGGTACAATTAAATAGGTACAGCCGATTGCTCTGATGGATTTCGTATTGTTCGGGTGCCAACCCGTGCGCGGAGACCAGAGCCCCATACGATGTGTCAATTGTGCGCATCGCAGACGCAAGGACCTTGTACTAGGCAATCCGCGCGCCAAACGCGAGCAGAGAATTCTAAGTGGCTGATTTGTTTGAACTTACGGGGTTTGGACGAGTTGTCGAGCGAATTACAATCGACTAAGCTGGCAGTAACTCGGTTGAACCGTGAATTGAGCCTGCCAATTTGACAGGTGCAGCGAGCGAGGACCCATACAATGCCCATTCAGGTGGCCTGCCAGTGCGGACAAAAATTCTCAGCCAAGGACGAGTTGGCTGGTAAACGCGCAAAGTGTCCCAAGTGCGGTCAGCCCTTGGTGATTGCCGAGGCCGCACCCGCACCGTCCGATTCACTGGAAGACAGCCTGGGGGGGCTGGGTGGTCTGATGGACCAGGCAGGTTTTGAAAATGCTGGTGGGGCTGCCTGTCCGAAATGTAACGCGGGAATGCCACCCGGCGCCGTTTTGTGCGTGGCCTGTGGATTTCACCTGGAGAGCGGTGAAACGCTCAAGACCAGGGTCATCAAGACGTCGAAGGCGCTTGAGGACGGATCAGACCAACTTCTCAAAGGGGTGAAGCTGAAGTCACGTGGCCACGAGGTACTGGACAAGGCGCAGCGCGATGTCAAACGCGACGAGTTGTTACAGGCGTCGGTGCGCAAGTCGGCTCCGGTGTGGCTTGTAATGATGTGGCTGATCGTCGTGGTGCTCTTTATTATTTCCGTGATGTTCGGTGGTCCCTACAAGTTACAGGCCGGCTACGCCTGGCAGATCACGGCAGGGGTATTTGTCGGGATGGCATACCTGGGGATGGTGATCCAGGCATTTTTTGTCCGCCAGTCTGTTGGTTGGTTGACACTCTTTTCGGCGGGCCTGTTTTTCATGTTTGGCAAGTACGCTTCCAAGTCATTCTACGCACGCATGCTGGTCCTGTTGGCGATCTTCTGTTTCTTGGGCGGTAGCCTCATGGTCTGGTTGAATTCTGGAGACACCGATCCTATTAAGGGTGTCTTTGTACCTTCGCCAGGTTCCTGGAAGCTGGCGCGCATCACGGA
>CAZITS010000625.1:0-4127 GCA_964542185.1 uncultured Pirellulaceae bacterium | reverse complement strand
TTGATAATAGGCCGGTTGGTAGTAGCCCGGTTGGAAGTAGCCCGGTTGGTAGTAGCACAGTCAGTTGTTGTGCTGGGGTAGAGATCTAACATGGTCTGGCCTGTGTGATTGGGTGAACAATCGTTCGGTGTGCGCTGTCCTGGTATGGATTAGTGATTCAGTAGAAATTCCCGACTGTTGCAGAGCGCCCAGAGTAGATTTTCGAGGCCTTCGCGGCGCGTGGCCGATTGTACGATGAGACGCTGGCAGTTACTGGTTTCTTCGTCGCTGGGGATGCGAGAGAACGTCACCAGATACAGCTCGCGGATCGCCTGGCCGTCGGTGATTCCGCGCTCGATCAATTGCGTGATGCGGCCTTTTTTGTCGGCTAGCTTTTGTTGCAACAGTGCGCCGTTGGCCAGGTGCAGGACTTGAGCGATGTTGGGCTCAGCGGTTCGCTCACATTCACAATGCGTTAAACGTTGCGGGCGGCCCAGGGTGTCCAGAAAGTAGGATTCGAAGTTCGGGTCAGGGAGTTCAATAGCGCGGGTGCCGAGTGGCACATCCGGAAACGCCTCACGCGTCCCGCAGGCTGAATTGATGGCATCCAGTAGGACTTCTGCGGGCAAGCGTTTGACATTGTAGTGCGTGTAGAATCGTGTCTGGTTGAGATTTTCCTGTCGTGGTGTACCGCGGAGTTGATAGACCCGTGAGTTGAGGATGCTACGTAACAGCTGTCGCAGATCGTACCCACTGTCAACGAGATGTTCTGCCAGCGCGTCGAGCAGTTCTGGGTTGGAAGGTGGATTGGTGGAACGCATGTCATCTACCGGGTTGACGACCCCGGTGCCAAGCAAATAACCCCAGATGCGGTTCGCCATGCTGCGGGCGAAACGGCGGTGCTGGGGATCGAGTAACCAGTCGACCAGTGGCTGGCGGAGATCGACGACCGTAGACGCGTCGATCGGATCGGTGAGCAGCGGCGTGGGGGGAACAACCTGGCCGGTTCGTGGGTGACGAATTTCACCGGTAGACTTGAGGCTGACCACCGCGTCGAACCCGAGTTCTCCAAAGGCGTCGCTCGTCTTGCTTTGTAGACGTGTAAAGAATGCGGCCAGTCCATAGTAGTCAGCCTGGCTGTAGACCTCGAACGGGTGATGATGGCAGCGAGCACACTGCAAACGCACACCCAGAAACACCTGGGCCGTGGTCTCTGCCAGGTCGGTGGCCGGTGCGACGCGGGCGTTGTCGGTAGGGCGTGGTGAGTAGGCGATGTAGTTCACGGGACCATTTTCGAAAATCGATCCCTGGGCGGTGATCAGTTCACGCGCTAACTGGTCCAGTGGTTTGTTTTTCCGGAGCGCTTGCTTGAGCCAGTTGTGCAGTGCCCACATGCCACTGTCACCGGCCGTTTTACGATTGTTGCGCAGCACGTCTCCCAATTTGAGGGTCCAATAAGAACTGAAGTTTTCACGGTGTTGCGTGCGATCACCGGTTTGGTTCAATCCCAGGATCTCGTCAACCAGGCGTGCCCGTTTTTGCGGGTGTTCAGATGTCAGGAACGCGGTGGCTTGCTCCAGGGTGGGGAGCGTACCGAGGCAGTCCAGAAATGCACGCCGCATGAATTCGGCGTCACTGCACAAATCGGCAGGTGAGATTCCCAGACGTTGCCATTGCACTTGCACTGCGTTGTCTATCCAATTGTGCGGTTTCCAGTTCGCGAGATTGGTATCGGTGGAATAGGGAGAGACGATTTGGGCGACGGCCGTTTGGCCACGGTAGCGGACCATGATGCCGGACTGGCCCGGTCCAACGATCGTACAGTGGCCCGCATCTGTCACGTTCACCACGCCATCGTCCAAACTGTCGAACCGGGCTAGTAGCGTTACGTCTTGTCTGCGTTGGTCTCGGTAATGCGCTACCACGCGCAGTTGCTGTGTCTGGCCGCTGCGGTATTGGCGGATTGCAGGCGTAACGACCAGTTTTTGCAGGCGTTCATCAACAACGACAGACGCGGTGTTTTGCGGAGACGAGGTGTTTTGCGGAGACGCGGGGTCTTCCGCAGACGGAGGTGGAGCTCCGGCCGCGATCCAGGTACGGAGAACCTGCAACCCGTATGACTTTCGCGACAGTCTGCGTCCGCCCCCGTGCGGTATTTGCAGCGTTGGTTTTTGCAGCAGGAGGCTCTCGTCAGCAGCGACCGGTGTGATGCGGCGCTGCTGGAACTGACGGGCAATGGCCAGGTAGTCCGCGTCGCTGTCATAGCCGAAGACCGATAGCTTGAATTGTCCTTTGCCGAACTGGGAAGCGTGGCAGGCACCTTGATTGCAACCTGCCTTGGTGAGCGTGGGAAGCACATGGTCACGGAAGCTGGCGGGCCTGACATTGGGCCAACGGACTTCCACCGGGACACGTATCGAGGTGTTCTGGTACTTGATTTCGATCTCGCCGGTACCTTCGCGAAGCGGGGTGACCAGCCCGGTGTCGCTGACGGCAAGCAAGTCGCCCGTCAAGCAGCGGCAGGTCACGGACCGCGTGACGTCAAAAGGTGCGTCCTGGGCGTCCTGTGCTGTGACGACGAGTTGTACACGAGCGAGGGGGCCAGCCAACCGAATCTCAGGTGGTTCGGCGCGTAGTGTGGACGGTTCCTCAGCGGTCACGGCAGCGGTGGCAACAGCGGACACCAGGAACGCCACGCACCACGCGCTTCGTAGCACTGGGGAGCGTCGAAGTACTAGCTGTCGTCGAAGTACCGGGTCGCAGGTTTTCATGCGCGCGCCTGAAGGGGCTATCCTACGGGTTTGAGTGTAGCTGAGCCTTTTGGAAACGACAATCTGGACTAGTGTAACGAACGGGTTCGCCAGCCGTCTTCCGTGGTGCCCAGCTAGTTTATTCCACCGGGCCATCCGGAAATCGGATCGCCAATGACCGTCGTTGCTTGCCGCGCTGCACCATAATCGGCATCGTGTCACCGTAGTCCTTTTGCAGCATGGGATACGCGTGCAGCTGTTGGATCGTCATGTCACGTCGCACACCGTCAAGGGCGACAATAATGTCGCCGACACGCAGTCCTGCGCGGCGCGTGTGGGCGCCCCAGATAAAAGTGACTTTCAGTCCTAATTGACCGGGAGGAATCCCGCTTTTCTGCTTTTCCTGCTGGCTTAACCTTGTTCCCCACAAGCCACAATTAGGGCCAGCCACGTGGAGTGACTCACGCCACGATGGGTCGACCGTGTGGCGCCAGTTTCCCGAGAGCTGTAGTCGACTCGTCCTCGGTTGGTCAGCTCGCAGGTAGTTGATGGTCAGTTGACTGACCGTGGGAGTTTTTTCCAGCACTCGCGAGAAATCCGCAAAGGTCAAGATACGGTAGCCGTTGACGGACTGTACTCGGTCACCCGGCCGCAGGCCACTTTGGCTGGCGAGTGAGTCAGGAGTAATACCGATCACGAGATTTTGCCGGTCTGGATCGATCGCGATTCCCAGATTGGCAGGTGTGGGGTAGGTAAACACCTGGTCACGTCGAAAGCGGTTCAGGGTCTGTAAATGTTTCAGATTGGCGACTTTGACATCGTGACAGTGAATGCACTTGTTGTCCCTGCTCGCGAGCATCGCTTTGATGGCCGGCAGCTGTTCTGGCACGCGGGGATTGAGGCCCTGGGGTTCGTAACGGCTGGACTGGACTGCTTTCGTGCGGTGCAGGTCGATGACCTGACGCATCACCCGCGCCAGGGATTGCTGGCTGAGGTGGGATTCGGCGTTCTTGTCCAGTCGGCCACCGTAGCGCGCGTAGAAACGATCATTCCCATCCATGAAGAAGCCCATCCAGGTCAAATCGTATTCAAACTGGAACAGGTCCAGGTTGACGCCGTTCATGGACTGGATACGTACGCAAATGAACCGCTGGGCCAGTTCGGCGATTTCAGGGTCTTGACGGACAACCTGCCCGTCGAAGTCGGCACAGGCCACTCAGCGTTCACAGCGAAAAACGACAAACAGTGGTTTTCCGGTCTTGCGTGCCTGTTGTTTTCCTTCCTGGTAGCTGTAAATCCACTCGATCTTGCCGTCCACTTTTTGTACCGCGATTTTTTCGGCTGTCGTGCCAGTTGTTTCCCAGAGCGGCAGGCAGACCAGCAGGGTGACGAAAACAA
>CAZITS010000624.1:227-4128 GCA_964542185.1 uncultured Pirellulaceae bacterium | reverse complement strand
CCTGTTTTCCATTGAACATGTAATAGGATTCACGTCGCTCGAGCACGATCTCCTGACCGCGTTCGCGCTTCGTCATGATATATGCCCCGCCGACGACAGGATTTTCGTCACGTGCGACGTGGGCTTCGCTGGCGGCCAACGTTGGGTCGGCGGCAATCGTATTGGCGTAGACGTGTTTGGGAATAATTCCAAAGTTGATGTTCCAGACGTTGGTCGCCAGGGATTCCTGGTGGAAAAAAGCGATGGTGTTGTCGTTATAAGCGACGACCGATTTGAGTTGATCGGTGCCGCTCCGCATGGCGGGTACGGGTACTTTGGAAGACATGATCACGCGGAAGGAGAACTCGACATCGTGGGCCGTGATCGGGGTTCCATCCGACCACACCAGATCCTGGCGCATTTCGACCAGGTCGTAGAGTCCATTTGCACTCGACTTCCAGGAGACGACCGAATCCTTGCTGCCGAAGGGAACGAAATTCCAGTCAAAACCAAACAGGCCGAAACCGGTCAGGCTGCTGACGTCAAATTCGGCGACCGAGCTGCCTAAGAGCGGGTTCGTACTCTTGACATCACCCGAGGTGTGGCGGCGCCATTCGGCCTGATCATCAACGGCTGTTTTCTCGTCCGCGAGCTGTCCCATGGCGGCCAGGATTTTGTCGTTGATGGCAGGGCTGGTATTGCGCAAACCCAACACGTCGGCGACCGTGGGCGGGGGATCTTCACCCGCCTTGCGATCGCGCATCAGCTGTACCGAGTCAAGCACCGGCATGTCCCGCCACTGGTTGTCAGCAACGAGCTTGTCTAGAGGGGGTGGATCGAAGGCCTCGACCAGATCGCCAAGGACAAAGTCCTTGGTCTCAGAGGTATCTGCCGCGGCATCGTCGCTGGAATTGGCGGTTCCATCTACCGTCGCGCTCGTCGCGGCCTGGCTGTCCGATCCAGAGTCGCTGCCGCCGGCCGCATTGTCTGCAGCTGCGCCACCTTGGTCGGACTCGCCACTGGGAAAACACCCAGTAAGCAGCATCAGCCCGACCAACAACAGACAGAGGGGGACGCGTGGATGGCAACACATGGTATCAGCGACTCCTGAAAAGAGGTTGAGCATTCGCGGCGATTGAGATCCAGCGGACCCCGTGGCCCAGGCAGCGAGTGGTGCGACTGCCAGAGTGTAATTCAGGCAACTTGTGAGCCCGAATCTTAGAGAAGACCCGTACTGGACGCAAACCGGTTGCGCGGGCAAATCGGTGGCCAGAGGTTGTGGCCGTGTTTTGGCGCTGTTCGGATTCTGCGCAGATCTCCCAAAAGCGTCCTGGACAAGGAACTTGTGGTCGTGAAGACGTTAGCTGGGATCGTCGCCCTGGCGGAGGACACGTTGAGGATAGAACCGAAAACTGTAGAGTGCAGCTCCGACGACTTCGAAATGGAAGGAGACGGGTTGGCCCACCAATTCGCTCAGGTCCGGCTTGTCTTTCCAGCGGGCCCAACTGTAGATCGCATCTGTGCGCAATTCGATGCGGGAATCCTCCAATCTGAAACCGGCGATGGGTGTCCCATCCGGACGCGTGACGCCCACCCGCAGTGGAGCGTACTCGAAATACTCGATGTTGATCGCCAGTTGCGGCTGTGCTACGGGCATGGGTTTGCTGATCACGACGCCCGGACCGATACTGCGCCACTGGCTCAATCCGGCAAAACGATCCAGACCGATCGTCGCCAGTCCCATCGACATCGGCATTCCTTTACGGGGGTGGTTGCGACTCTTGGCACCGGTGTAAAAGAAATAGAGTCGGTCGCCGACCTTGCCCGGTGGATTGTGGGACGGGTAAGCCAGCATGCGGTCGAAGCTCTTTTCCGGACCGATGTCCAAGAATGGATGGCCCGGCTGAGTGCGTTGCCAGCTGTCGCCTTCCCGTTGACTGATCAATTCGCAGGTGGCCCCGTGCCCCGCCAGGGGCCAGATCTCGAGCAGGCCCAGGTTCAGATTTCCATAGTTGAAAGGCGTCATACCGCCATGCCACTGGAACGTGCGGTTGAAATTGGGGTCCGAGTTTTTGCCAAAGATGACTTCCAGGTCGGACCACTGCTGCCAGTCTTTGCTGGTTCGTAACGACGCGTTGCGTCCTTCCTGGTCGTGTGCGCGTTCGTTGAGCCACCATTGTTTGTTGCGGTGATCGCGAGTGACCATCATGTAGTCGCCACCACGGGCTGCCATCAACCTTTGCGGGCGTCGCGTCCAGTGAATTCCGTCTGGACTTGTGTCCATATATTGGCCAAAGACACGTGCCGATTTTTTGACTTGCTCGGGTGTAACATTGGGATAACGTTTGGGATTGTAGGGCGTCCACATGCGGTGGTCCTGCATGTTGGCGATCAACTTGTAGCGCTTCTGGGGATCGGGGTCATCGTCATCGCGGACGACCGTCAGTCCGTCGAGGTTGTTGATGACCCCGATGGTTTCTCCCTTTTCATCAATCGCCGGCAGGCCCAGTCCCCGGCGGGCCAATTCTTCGTCGACCAGATTTACCCCATCGGGAGCACAGGAATAGAACAGGTTATTCCGTTTGCTGCCGCGGAACTCAAACAGATTGAGGTCGGGCTTGGTCCAGTGAAGCCCGTCACGGCTTTCTGCATAGCAATATCCGCCGCGGTCTAACTCGTCCCAGCGTCGCTCGGTGTTGAACGCAAAGTACCACATCCGGAAAAGTCCGTCGGGCTCCTGAATGACACTACCCCAGGCTTGTGCCCGTTCTCCCTCCCAGGGGCGATCGGCGACCAGCACCGGCCGGGGGTGTTTGTGCATTCGGTTGAGCACGCGTGACACGTTTTCGCTGCGGGCGATTTCGTGGTCATCGACCAGCAGGTGAAGATTGGGGTCGGAGTGATCTTGCGGATCGCGATTTGTGGCCGGGATTGCGGAACGTCCACTGGCCAGACGGGTTGTTTGTCCACCACCCGTGACCAGGCCGGTGGCCGTCATGATGGCGGTCGTCTGGGTGAGAAATTGACGTCGGTTGGCGGCGCACATGAAAGGCTCCTTGGCGACAAGATCAGGAGCGTCCAATGTAGGCAGTTCAGTGGGTCGTTGCCAGTTCGTAGGTAGCCAGTTCGGAGATAGTAAATACAGGTGCAATCGTCATAACCGCATACGGTACGCGGGTGGCCGCCGGTTTCTCTGGATTCTTGTGATTCGGGTTGTGGTGTACCCGGTGCAGCGATCCGATAGCCGGTTGAACAGGACTTTAGCTGTTCGGCAGTTTACTGTCGAATGTCTGCGCGAGCGTAACTGAAATGGAATGCGCTGGGAACGGACTTCACACGCAGGCGAAGTGTGAGATGGGTGAACGGGTTGCTGCGCGAAGGCAACCTGGTTCCTTTCTGATCCGTTCTAACACCGGGGTGCATCATGAAGTTGTCGCGTTTCTTTCTCTCTGTGGCGGCGGGCTGCGGCTTGCTTGGCCATCAGGCTGAAGTGTCATTTGCTCAAGGGTATTACCAGTCGGGTTCGCACCGAGGGGTTGCCTACAACTACTACCAGGACGAAGCCGCCTCACCCAGTGATCGGCCTGCAGTCCAGGAAACGGGTCGCGGTCGCAAAGCGACTCAGAATCAGCGCAAGCTGATTCCGCAAAAAGCGGGTGGTAAAGGCATGCAATGGAACTTTCTGGACCAGTTCTGCCATGCGCCCTGCGAACCTTGGACGTTGTTTGCCAACGATAATGCCAGCCGTATCACTATCAACGGTCATACCCAGATCGGTTACCACACCGAAGGGACCAATGGTGACGGTGTCGCTGGTTCGTTCAATGACTATCCCAACCGTTTCCAATTGCAACAGCAGTGGCTGAAGATTCAGAGAGCCGCACACGGTGGCAAAGGGTTTGACTGGGGATTCGGGTTGGAT
>CAZITS010000624.1:0-217 GCA_964542185.1 uncultured Pirellulaceae bacterium | reverse complement strand
GGGGCCGCCGGACCAGACACGCAGGCCGCCTACAACGCGTCCGGCGAGTGGGACCGGGACTGGGACAATGGGGATGCCTACGGACATGCGATTCCCCAGCTTTACGCTGAGGTTGCTTACGCGGGGATGCGCGTCAAAGGTGGACATTTCTTCAGCCCGATGGGTTATGAAACGGTCGCTGCCACAGGCAACTTCTTCTACTCCCGGAGCTACGGTA
>CAZITS010000623.1:0-4134 GCA_964542185.1 uncultured Pirellulaceae bacterium | reverse complement strand
AAATTTACGCAAAATGATCGAAAATTACACAAACTGCCCTAAGTTACATTGAGGACAACATTCTACTGGCGCGGCGTGCTGCGTAGTATTGTGCCACGAATACAAACGGAAAACTTTATCCGAGTTCACGATTCTGACCAGCAATCGACCCGACCGTATTGAAATGTGCAACCTGCTAGCCGAAAACCTGGATAGCATCGGCATTAGCTGTCAGGTCAAGCCCGTTGAATTCACGACATTGCAATCACTTTCTCGGGAACACAAATTTCATGCCATGTTCGGCGGCTGGGGAACGGGGGCCGACCCGGATACCAGCGAAAATTTATGGACGACCAAGGCGATCGACGCGGGCCGCAATTACGTCTGCTATTCCAGCACAGAAGTCGATGCACTGTTCGAGCAGGGAAAACGCGAACTGGATCCCGAAAAACGCGCCAAAGTCTATCAACAAATCCACCTCAAACTGTGGGATGACCAACCCTACACCTGGTTGTATTTCCGCAACGCCTATTTTGGCTTTAACAAGAAGTTGCGCGGCTATAACTTCAGCCCGCGTGGGCCCTACGGATACGGTCCGGGACAATCTACTATTTTCAAGGTGCCGGCGGCGCAGTAGCATTTCGACGGCTTCGGCAGCACCACATCCACAACTGGTGCACACGGCCAGGGATGGTACATGACCAGTTATTTGATACGCCGGTTCTTCATTGGGCTGCTGACCCTGCTGCTGATTACGTTTGTGATCTATGGTCTCATCCGCAGTATGCCAGGAAGCCCGCTGGATACGGATCCGGCGATGCTCGACCCCAGCAAGATGCCGCGTGAGGAAGACCTCGAACGGCTAAAGAAAGTGTATGGCCTGGATAAACCATGGCACACGGCTTACTGGGTTTGGATAAACAACGTTTGGAAGGGCGACCTCGGACACAGCATCTCGCAACGCAAGATGGTCTCCGTGCTGGTCAAAGAACGTATCGGCCCCACGCTCACACTCTCAATCACGTCGCTGCTGTTAACGTATATCCTAGCCATCCCGATGGGCCTCTACTCAACAGTCCGCAGTGGTAAACCGGAAGAGCGCGGGCTGGGCATTCTCCTCTATATGCTGTATTCATTTCCGTCGTTTGTCGCAGCGCTGTTCCTGCAACTGCTATTCGCCGTCAAATTGCAGGGGACCGCGCTGGAACTACCGTTATTTGGCCACCAGAGCCCTGGTTATGATGAAATGTCCGCCGTGCAGCAAACACTGGATCGTTTCTGGCATATGGTGCTGCCAGTCACCTGCTTTACTTATGCCAGCCTGGCCTACTACTGCCGTTTTGTGAAAGCCAACATGGAAGAAGTCATCCGGCAGGACTACATCCGTACGGCACGGGCCAAGGGATTGGGGCCAATTCGCATCATTTTGCACCACGCTTTCCGCAATACATTGATCCCGTTTGTCACTTTGTTGGGCCTGACGCTGCCCGGACTGTTGAGCGGCGCGATCATTCTCGAACAGATCTTCAACTGGCCGGGCATGGGCCAACTCTACTTTGCCTCGATCGGCACGCGCGATTACCCAGTGATCATGGCGCTGACCCTGATGTTCTCGGTCCTCACACTGGTAGGCCAACTGTTGGCAGATCTTCTTTACGCTTTCGTCGATCCCAGAATCACTTACCAATAATTCAGTTTGTGAAACCCTTCATGGCGGCTTCTGAACAACTGACAACGCGCCCGCCGTCCGCTGGATTCTGGATCCAATCGTGGCGCAGATTTCGGCGGCGAAAAATGGCGATGCTCGCGCTCTGTTACATCGCTGTGCTCTCGCTGGTGGCCATTTTCTCACCGCTGATCGCCGGTACCAAGCCGATCGTCTGCCGGTACAAGGGAGAGCTCTATTATCCCTGTATTGAGTACTACGTCCGTGGCTGGAAGTACCCGATTTTCCTGAAAGACCGCTTTCGCAATGTGTACCCCAAGAACCTCAAGAAAAAAGATCCCGACAGTTGGGCTATTTTTCCACTCGTTTATCAGGACCCCTACCGCCGCGTCCGCAAAGGAGAATGGGAAGATCGCCCTGGCAACCAATCGGGCGCGAAGGGACGACCCAGCCAGTTGAATTGGTTCGGAACCTATGGCGCGTCCGGGATCGATATCTTTGCCAGCATGGTGCATGGAACGCGGATCGCGCTGCTCGTCGGCTTCGTCTCAACGGGAATTGCCGCAGTGATCGGCATTACGATCGGCGCCCTGGCCGGTTATTTGGGAGGCTGGGTCGATATGCTCTTGAGTCGTCTGATCGAGCTCGTGTTGTGTATTCCTTCCCTGGTTCTAATCTTGGCGCTGTTGGTCACCATTGATCGTCCCTCCATCTGGCACATGATGGCCATCCTGGGGCTGACGGGTTGGACCAGCATGGCCCGGCTTACCCGAGCAGAGTTCCTCAAGCTGAGACAGTCCGAGTTCGTGGCCGCAGCGCGGAGTATGGGTGCTGGGCGATTGCGAATCATGTTTCGGCACATCCTGCCCAATTCGCTGGCACCTGTGATGGTTCCCATCGCTTTCGGAATTGCCGCAGCCATCTTGATTGAAGCGGGTCTCAGCCTCCTCGGTTTCGGCGCGCCTCCTCCCAATCCCAGCTGGGGCACCATACTGAACTCCGGGAAAACTACGATCCAGGCGGGTTACTGGTGGCAAGTCGTATTCCCAGGAACCGCCATTTTTTTCACCGTGCTAGCCTACAACTTGATTGGTGAAGGAATCCAGGAAGCGACCGACCCGCGACTGGCAGATCCAGGAAACTGACTCGTGCTTGACCCTGTACTCGACATCCAGAACCTGCAAACCTATTTCCACACCGACGGAGGTGTGGTCAAGGCAGTGGACGATGTCAGTTTCCATGTGCAGCCCGGACACACGCTGGGCATCGTCGGTGAGTCCGGTTCCGGCAAATCGGTGACTAGTTTATCAGTAATGCGACTGCTAGCCGCTACCGGCCAGATCCACGGCGGAACCATATCTTTTTTTGGGAAGGACCTGGCCGGCGTCCCTGAACCGCAGATGCGCAAGATCCGTGGTGCAGAAATCAGCATGATCTTCCAGGAACCGATGTCGTCACTCAACCCGGTACACAAAGTGGGGCATCAGGTTCGGGAAGCGATTATCCAGCATCAAGACCTCAGCAAGCGCGAGGCATTCCAGAGAACCGTCGAGCTCTTTGAAGAAGTGGGAATTCCCGACCCTGTACAGCGATTCCATTATTATCCGCACCAGATGTCGGGGGGTCAGAAACAGCGCGTCATGATCGCTATGGCGCTCTCTTGTAACCCACGTCTGCTGATCGCGGACGAACCCACGACCGCCCTCGACGTCACCATTCAAAAGCAAATACTGGATTTGATTCGTGGGCTGCGGGACCAGCGCCAGATGGCGGTGATGTTCATCACCCATGATCTCGGAGTGATTGCTGAGATTGCCGATCACGTGGTGGTGATGTACCAGGGCAAGGTCGTGGAACAGGGCAGTGTGCTCGAGCTCTACGAACATCCCCAGCACCCCTATACCCAGGGATTACTGGCCTGCCGACCGAGAATGGACAGTCCCTACAAGCGGCTGCCAACGGTATCCGATTTCATGGATACCACTCAACTGAAAGGCAAAGTTACCGAGCTGCAGAGCCTTGAACTCACCGAAGATCAGCTGGACTACTTTCGTAATTCAGGTCGGGGCCGTTTGCTGCACAAGAGGAGTGAATTGAAAACGGCCGGTTTTCCGGATGAACCGGTGCGTTATGGAAGAGACGCAACTTCGGTCCCTGAATCGACTGCGCCATTCTTGAGTATCGTCGATCTCAAAGTCCATTTTCCTGTACGTTCCGGCCTGCTGATGCGAACAAGCGGGTATGTGAAAGCGGTCGATGGAATCAGTTTCGACGTGTACCGCGGTCAGACACTGGGACTGGTCGGTGAATCAGGTTGCGGCAAGACGACCACCGGGCGGGCCATCTTGCGACTCGTCGAACCGACGGGCGGAGCAGTCACCTTCGATGGCCACAATATGGCGCATCTAACCCGCGATGCATTGCGCCAAATGCGGAAGCGAATGCAGATCATCTTTCAGGATCCGTTCGGTTCGATGAATCCACGGATG
>CAZITS010000622.1:0-4136 GCA_964542185.1 uncultured Pirellulaceae bacterium | reverse complement strand
TGCGGTTGATACGCGTGGTCAACTGGTGGTCGTCACACATCTGCCCGATATGGTTGACTGGTTTCCGACATGAATGAATGACCAGTCGAAGATGGCAATGTTGCGCTCATCGGGTGAGGCATCGTAGGTTCCCCACCCCCACTTCCAATAGTGGCTGGTCGTTTCCTGGGCGGCGAGTTGGGTAGCCGTCCCTCCGTAGCAAACAGCCAATGAGATACTGAGTACCAGCATTGAGATGCGCATGGCGTATCTCCGAGTCTATTTCCGGAATACGTTTGAGTGAACCGGTGTGATGGTCTGCAGTGCGCCTGGTAGCTGGCAAAACTGCCCGCGGTTGATGGTAGCCGTTGCAAGGCTATCAAACGTCCGTTGTAGCGGAAAGACGACGGCAGTCAGCATGCCCTAGCCGTAGCAGCCAGCCTAGCGCGCTGTATACGTTTTCTCGCAGTTGGATATTGCGGTGTCGTCTGGACGGACCGCGAGTGAGGCGTGATCCTGTGCCTGCGATGGGCCTGCGTTCAATACCATTGATAGGCGAAGTCGGCGAATCGTTTCAGGTCCGCCTTGCGCCGTGTCTCGTCCTGATAGTAGTATTCCCACTTCTCGCGATTCGCACGGAGGTGCTCGAGTAGCCATTGGTGTGACAATTGGTAGTCGGACCAGTCGTTGGAATGGCGTTGGCTGGCGGGCGGTGCATAACGCTGGCTGGCGTTTGCCAGGAGTGCCCGGATTCCTGCCGCAATGATCTCCTCGGGATGGTCTGTAAGCGGTATCGCCTGGGCAAGTCCCTCAGGGTTGAGCGGGTGGACCGACAGTTGGACTGCAGGTGCAAGGTCGCCGGCCATAATACGTCGGACGTTGTAGTTTGTACTGAGCCAATCGATCGGGGCCAGACTGTATAAATAGCAGGCGGTAGCCAGTGTGATCAGGTGGGCACGCAGGAGCCACAAAAAAGATCGAGTTTGCATGATCTTGATGACAACCAACAGAAAACCGGCGATGACTGTTGCGATGCCCAAAAGACCAATCATGCGCATCCGTGTCATGCCGTTAAATTGAATGTAGATGTAGAGGCGATTCAATACCGCGATTCCCAGGATGAGATTTTCGAGCGACCAGATCCACGCCAGCACGTACAGTCGCCCTCGGCGTGGGTCGGCAAGCAGGTGGCCGCGAAAGATCAGGGAGAGCATCCCGGTCGCGACCATGAGTGCGACGGTCAACCAGGCAGCACCCTGGTGCGCGTAACCGGAATAGTAAAAGCCGGTCGGAAATTCACGAAACCAGAGTGTCTGGAATTCAAACACCAAGTAGATTGCAAACAGCACGACAACGGTCACCATTGTGTTACGACAAGGTACGTAGAAGAAGGATGAGTTCTCGCGTTGGGCCGCTTGTGGCGTTTCGCTGTCGCGGAGTTCTTGAAGTGCCGTAACAGGCCTGAGCAAGCCCACGGCGACAATGGCGACAAAGCAGAGGAAGAGGCCCTCGGCTGGCGAAGTGTGAATCAGCCACTGTTCCAGCTGGACAATCCAACGGGCCAGGTTGTCGGACAGGGCATGGACCAGGTCCGGGTTGGCGCCGACGAACAGAAATCCGAACAGCAGCAAGGCCGCCAGGGGCAACAAGACATTCAGCCACTTGGGCGATATGCGAGGTGCCAGATGTTGGAACTGCTTCCAGTAGGGCACGAGTCCGAGGAGGCCCGAGGGTATGACACACCAGGCATAGGCAAAGGACTCCAGCACGTGGACGGTCCGCCCTGCTCTGCCGAGGGCAAAAGCGCAGAGGAGTCCGAGTCCACAGCACACCGTAAGTGGAGATCCCAGCCACACGAGGCGTGCGCAGAGAATCGCGATGGCGGCGGCGAACAGCCAGGTGGAGGGCAGCGCGTGTCGGGCAGGAGAACCTATGTGGAGCAGGCAGGGGAGTGCCAGCAATATCGCGGCCCATCCTGCGAATCCACCACCGCGAAAGAGCGTTACGTCCGCCACGCACATACTCGCCACGACACAGAAAAGTTCACGGATTCGCACTACTTCCACGACGCGAATGTGGGATACGGGGGCAGGATTGCTTCCCCTGGTGGCTTCGGGTGGTGTGACTGGGGCGTGGTTCATGTTTGGATTAACGCGAATTGGCAGCAGCGATTCGGAAGAACAAGTACGTACGTATTTCGTCTTTTGTTCTTTGTGTCGTCAGATTAGTGCAGATTGAGGTCTGTGTCGCCTCCCACTTTTTCACTGGAGCCAGTTGCAAATACGCGGCGTGGTATTCCCCACTCGATCATCGTGCGTGATGGACACGCGGCAATCGAGGTGCCCCTGGCGTTGAACGAAACGATGAGGCGTCGGCAGTTCGTGGCGACCGACCTGCTGACCACGCAGACTGTGGCGACGGCGGTTCAGATCGAATAGCCTGCCGTGGCGTCTTGGGTTCAGGAAAAGAGTGGGGCGATGACCTGTCCCGTATTCAGCCGATGCGGCCGCCCGGCCGGGTCGGTGATCGTGCTTTGCGGATGAATTCCAAGCGCCGTGTAGATCGTCGCGCCGAGGTCGGCCGGGTACCAGCCGCGCGTGGCAGGGTAAGCTGACTTCGGGTCGCTGGCTCCGATTACCTGACCACCGCGCACTCCGGCACCGGCAAATACCGCGGAGAAGACGCCCGACCAGTGATCGCGGCCTGCGTCTTTGTTGATGGTGGGGGTGCGCCCGAATTCTCCCACGGCCACGACGAGCGTGGTTTCCAGGAGTCCGCGGTCTTCAAGATCCTGCAGTAAAGCAGAGAGGCCCTGATCGAAGGGGGGTAACAGATCGTTTTTGAGCCGCTTGAAGTTGGCGGTATGTGTGTCCCAGGTGTTCATTTTTCCCATGTTTGCCTGGATCACTGGTATACCTGCTTCGACCAGACGCCGGGACAGCAGCAGCGATTGGCCATAGGCGTGCCGGCCGTAATGATCCCGCATGGTGTCAGGCTCTCGCTCAATTTCAAACGCCCGACGAAACTCGGCATCCGAACAGAGCAGGTCATACGCTTTCTGTTGTGAGTCGCTTAACCTGCGCACATTACCAGCGGTGGTCAGTTTGCGGCGTTCTGCATCGAATGTCTCGACGAGCGAGCGACGTTGACCTAAACGTGTGACAGAGAGGCCGGGCAGGAACGACAACTCGTCCAGTTTGAAGTCAGGATGGTTTGGGTCTTTCGTGACATGCCAGGGGTCAAGGTATGGCCCCATCATTCCACCGGATTGCCCTGAGAACCCGTAGCCATTGTTTAGATACGTGGGCAGCATGACACCCGATGGCAGACCGTCCGGACGTGGCCGCAGGTGCTGGACTCCGGCGGAATAACAAGGCCAGTCAGCTCGGCTGGCCATGTGCGTGGCGCCAGGTGGTAGTTTGTTGATGCCACTCAAGACAAAATGGGTACCGTATTCATGACCAGGCGTGGAGTGTGTCATGGACCGTACAATGGCGTACTTGTGGGCCATGCGTGCCAGCCTGGGAATGTGCGGGCCAACGTGAATTCCTGGTACGTCGGTATCGATCGGTTGGAATTCGCCACGCACTGTATCGGGGGCGTCTGGTTTGAGGTCCCAGATGTCTTGATGTGCCGGGGCACCCGTCTGAAATACGAGGATGACGCTCTTTGCTGCTCCCCCTGACGCGGGTGTTGCCGCCTTGGACGCAGGACGCTGCGGAGAGGTGTCGCGTGCGGAGAGCACGTCGGCCAGTCCCAATCCCAGGAGTCCCGAAAAACCGGCCTGCAGAAACTCGTGGCGCGAGAAAGCAGCAGTGTGGGGATTTGGCATGACAGCAGCCTCTGTTTCAAGTACTTCAAAACGTCCCAGCATCTTCAGCCGGTATTATGCGCCAGACTGGTCACGATGAGCAATTTGTATCTCGATCTTGTCACGCGACGGGTCTCAAGGGTCGGGCGGCGGTGTCTTCAGCTTGAAGGGGGCAGGAGGTTTTGTTCCTGCGGGTACCAGGCAGAGTTCCCGCAAGTCGATCAGACAATTCGTCGGTTTGCCGACGGCCCGAAACGCGGCGCGGAGCTGGCCTTGGGATAGTGTGACTGTGCCCAGTTTCGTTTGGTGGTAATCGTCCCAGGTACCGGTGGCTGCCACGCGACCG
>CAZITS010000621.1:0-4139 GCA_964542185.1 uncultured Pirellulaceae bacterium | reverse complement strand
GTCGGCTGGACTTGCAGCACGGTTTCAAACGCCGCCTCGATGAAGGCCTCGTCCGCACTGTTACCCAGTTGTTCCTGCAGACGGGAAGCAATCCGTCGCGCCATCGACAGCGCCAGCTTGCTGTTGGCCAGTGCCAACGCCTGCTGCGGAACGATGCTCTCGGCGCGTCGGTAACAGAGCACCACATCGGCGTCGTCAAACATCGACACAAACGCGCCGCGTTTGTCGCGTGAATGTGTGAAGTACAAGCTGCGGCGAAACACCTCACCCTCTTTGTCGGGAGCAATCTCCGGACCGCCGATCGTGTCGTCGAGCACTCCGGCTAAATGCAGCAGACTATCACGGACCACCTGCGATTCCATGCGCTGTGGCGTCCGGCGCCAGAAAGATTCATTCTGCGGGTCGGCGTTCCTGGTTGACGCCTCCGCTGTCACAGCGGACGAATCCAACTGGTAGGCCCGCGAAGTCACTATCAGCTGGTGAAGATGTTTCATGTTCCAATCCTGCTCCATCAATTCGACCGCCAGCCAGTCCAGCAGGGCCTGCTGCATGGGCCGTTCTGCCCGTTGTCCAAAATCCGCCATCGACTCGACCAGCGGCTGGCCGAAATGCCGCAACCAGATATGGTTGACCGCGACGCGTGCGGTCAACGGGTTCTCGGTATTGGCAATCCAGCGGGCCAGCGCCGTGCGGCGTCCGGTGCTCACCTTGGGAAAGGGACCACGACGCGTATCATCCCCGGCCACTTTTTCACCGTAGCCATTCGCCGCCCTGACAGAAACGCGCACTGAGGCATATTTCTCTCCAGGCTGCTGCAGCGCCTGACGGGCCTGCTTCAGGTTGGCCTGCGCGGCGGCAAGTTCCTTCGCTACGGCAGGTTTGTCTTTCGCCTTTGCGGTGATGTGCTTCTGTTGCGCGCGAGCGACCGTCTCGGCGGCCAGGGCCAGCTCGTAATTCCGCGCGCCCAACGCCGCGTCACGAACCAGTTGCGTCACCATTTCCTGGGGCGACCCGTCGAACTTTGCCCGATTGGCCGCGTGCGCGGTCCTCAATGCCGTCGGCCGCAGCGCCGCTGCCGCCAGGCTGCGCTGCGCCACCTGCAGCGCCGACTCTGCGGTAGCCAGCGTCTCCTCAGGCTGCACCGGCACCAGTGTGGCATGTGGGGGAAGTTCACGCACTTCCAGCGACTGCAATTCGGCGGTCGCATCAAATGTAATCACGTCCAAACGGCCCGCCTCTCGCGGTACCGGAAGCGCATGCGCCAGGGCATGCGCTCCATTGATCGCCACGTTGACCAGTTGGCCACGAACTGCGACCGTGAGTTCGTACGTCGTGTTGAGGTCAACTGCGCGCTGCTGGCTCGCACCCGCCGGATAAACCTCGCCCTGCCCCATGTTGTACATCAACTGCAGCTTCGGATCGGGTGCATAGGCACTGAGGTAAACCAGCTTTTCGTGCCCCTTGACGACGTCGAAGGAGAGCCCGACCGAGCGCCAGCCTCCGCCGGTGACACGCACTTTCAGCCGCGCGGTAAAATCCGCGGGGTGTTTCGACCGTGTCCGCAAATAGGATCGCGTGACCCCGGTCTGCGTTTGCACGACGTGGCCATCGCGATAACTCCAGTCACCCGGACCGGTCTCCCATAGCGTACCGTTCGCCTGGGCAAAATCGTCTGCCAGGAACACCTTGCCCGCCGCAGGTTCGGTTAACGGCTCGGGCGGGGCATCCGCACCAGCCGCCTGACGGGCGTCGTGCAACGCCTGCTGCGCTTTTTCCACGGCGGCGCCCGCAACCTGGACCCGAGATTCGGCCTCGCGTACATGCTCCGCCAGTACGAAGGCTTGCAAATCCGGGTGATAGACCTCCGGTTCCAAAGCAACTGGCGTGATATCGAGATCGGCAAAGGCCAGCACGTCGGGAACACCAGGCTGGATGACCCGACTCTGGTCGGGGTCCTTGTCGTTACCACGCAGAAACAGGTAGGTGGGTTTCTCGGGATACAGATCGAAGACGCGAGCCAGTCCATTCTTGTTAATGTCTATTTCGCCGGGCACGGGGTCCAGGCGCGGTTGATACGGCTCAAAAAACGCCCGCATCCGATAATAATCGACCTGCCGGATAGGGTCGTATTTGTGGTCGTGGCAGCGGGCGCAATGGATAGTCAATCCGAGGAACGCCTGTGAAGTGTGTGCGATTGTGTCGTCCAGTTGCTTGTCGCGGTTGAAGACATACCAGTTCCGAGCCAGGAAACCGGTGGCCCGCAAAGTGGCCGGATCATTCGGGGCGATTTCATCGCCCGCCAGCATCTCTACGATCATCTGGTCGTACGGTTTGTTTTCATTGAGTGACTGGACAATCCAGTCTCGCCACCGCCAGATGTGTAGATGGCTGGTACGTACTTCAGCACCCAGGCCATACCAGTCCGAATACCGCCAGACATCCATCCAGTGACGTCCCCAGCGTTCGCCATACTGCGGACGGCCGAGCAAGTCCCGCACGACCTTGTCATACGCATCTGGCGCGCCATCGGCCAGAAACGCCTGCAACTGCTGTGGTGTGGGCGGCAGCCCCACGAGGTCCAGATAGACGCGCCGCAGCAGGACATGTCTGGCCGCCGGAGCTACCGGCGTCAGTCCGCGTTTCTCATGCCCGGCGGCCAGGAAGGCATCGATCGGGTTCTGAGACCAGCCTGGTTTGTTGATAGCTGGCAGCGGCAGACGGACAGGCTTTTGAAACGACCAGTGCTGGCCGGGATCTGCGGGCGTGGTTTCCGCTGGCGCGTCGGCTCCCTGCTGAATCCAGGCCCGCAGCAGGTCGATCTCTGCGGGGCGCAGACCAACCCCTTCTTCCAATGGAGGCATCCGCTCCTCCCCTGGTGCCGTGAGACGGGCCAGCAACAGACTCTGCTCCGCCTTCCCCACGACCAGAACGCTACCACTGTCACCACCCTGGAGCATCAGCTCCAGGGTTTCCAGCCGTAATCCGCCTTCCTGTTTGAGGGCTCCGTGGCAGGCATAACATTTCGCCGCCAGCAGGGGCTTGATCTGCTTCACGTAATCCACTTGTTCCGCGGCGGGCGCCACACCCGATACGGCCCAGCAGCTGACAGCGATGATGTTAAGCCATCTGTTCATTGTGTTCCCCATGTCTCCCTGTCACCAGCCAGCGCCACGTCACATCCTGACTACCCAAATTCTACTACCCCTTCAACCAATTGGAATACGAACGCACTGTCCGCAGATGAAGGTGGTCCGGTTTTCCGGCGCAACGGACTGCGTCAGACCCTATACTGCTCTCTTCTCGACAAGCCCGCCGAAAAGGACACGCATGAAACCACTGCTGGCTAGTCTGCTGGTCCTTACCGGATGTTCCGCCCAGCGGGAAGACCCTCCCACGCCGCTGGCGGAGACCGCCCTGGAATCGATGGGCGCCCCTGGCGACGCGAACGAGATTGGCGGAGTGCGGGACTTCGACGCGAAACTCAACGAGGCGACACCGTTCATTCGTACTCTCGGCGACGAATTCGGCATCGGCAACGCGACCGCCAGACGGACAACAGCGGATCACCAGCCACCGGCGGAAAAACGATCAGCCACAACGGAGCACGCCACCACGAAATGACGCCGCGTCAGGATCGCGGAACACCGCAAGAACTGCCAGGAGGTGCCACTATGCAATACTATGTTCGACGCGGCGATCAAATCAGCGGGCCCGTAGAGGCAGATGTGCTTGGCCAACAAGCCGCCAGTGGCGAGCTTATCCCAGCCGACGAGCTCTCCACCTCGGTCGACGGGCCCTGGACGCCGGCCACGCAAACTCCACAGTTCACCGAACTGTGGCCGGCCAGTACGCCCGTCTCCCCAACGCAACCCCAGTCGCTCTATGCGAATGAGCGTCCATCCCTGAAACAGGGTGGCCAGTGGTTCGTCCGCCTGTCACTGCAGATTGTGCTAGTGGCCTTTTGGATTGGCCTGGCAGGCGGTGCCTATTTTGTCGTTCGGACCCTGCTGGACAACCCAAATCAGCCCGACGCCAGTTCTGTGAATGAAGGGAACCGACCGGACATCCCGGTCGAAGCGCCAGTCGCAGCGCCAGCAAACAAAAAAATAAGTGCTCCATTTTTCCCTAAATTCTTGTAA
>CAZITS010000620.1:0-4161 GCA_964542185.1 uncultured Pirellulaceae bacterium | reverse complement strand
AATCACCAATTTATCCAGGCCATTGACAACCACACGCACCAGACCCTGGACATCTGCGAGACTGAGCTGATCAGCGACACCCACTTCGACCTCCTGCCGAGTAAGCGTCGCTCGCTCTAACGCCATGAGCAACGCCTGCATACGGACCAGGAAGACACGAGGATGACCGGAGTGCATCTCCGCAAAACGAGCCGCCCACGCCTCCCCTTTCTTCCAGGCAGCACCACGTTGATGAGGCGGTAAATTCAGCGCTTGCAACGTGTACCCGTGAATCAATTGTTCTACAAGGCGGCCGCGCTGGTCAACTGCGAGACTCGGCGACTCCAATTGCTGCAAACAATACCGTTCCGCCAACAGGAATAGTCGGCGACTGTGCAAGCCTTGGACAAACTTCTCATCTTGTGTTTCGGCATAAGCGCCGACCACAGAAAGACTACTACACACCACAACCGGCAGCAGTATTCTCAGGAAATGGCCCATACAACCCACCATCTGCTTCACCTCACCTGCCCACTCCTGCCCGGTTCTCATCAAACAAGAAGCAACCAGCTATCACCCCAGGACAAACTCACAACTGCCTGAATATTTGATCACTCAAGTTCACCAACACAACAAACCGCGTTTGGTCTTCGCTGCGACACAACATCAGCAGATCAATTGCACCGAAACCGGCTTCACAAAAATATCCTTCCGTACCCGGACATTCCAGGACTAGCCTTTGGCGACATCAAATTCGCTCGGACGTCGCAAACTGCACCTGCTTGAAACCAGCCAACCTCGCCTGGTCATATACATCAACTACATCCCCGATCGGAACTTCCTGATCCGGATGCAGAATCACCGTAGCCGACTGTCTGATTGCGGCAATCTGATCGAGACGGCTACGAACTTCCTCCAGACTTGCCACACGCAGATTGTTGATCTGCCAACGAAGGGCACGGCCTTCCCAAATTAAACGGATCACAATTTCGTCAAAATCAAGATCGGGAGCTGGCTCTGCCAGTTCCGTCGCTTGCGTTCCCGCGACCGCCAACAAACTAGTCGGCAGCATATTCTCCACTACCTGAAAACTCGCCGTCCAAACGAAAAACACCAATAGCAAAAAGACTACATCAATCATTGGCGTCATCGAGATCTCAAGATCGCCACGCGTTCGCTGGTGTAACTCAGGACGCCGCATCAGCGTACATCCTCCGGTCGCAACACGGCAAAGGTCACATTCCAAATCCCTGCTCGAACACAAGACAGCATGATCGGCTCAACATATTGGAACGCGACGTGACGATCCGTACGAACCACGACTTCGACATCACGACCGTCATCCTGAATCGCGCGCTGAAACAACGACACCAATTGCTCCCCAAGGACCGATCGCCCTGCCAGGATAATTTTTCCGTCAGGCAGAACATTCACCGTAACACGCGGCCCCTCGGTGGCCGTTCGCTTCTCACCGCTGATAGCCGAAGGCAAAGGCAATTCAAGTTGCGACTCTCTCTTGGCCAAATGGCTCGATACGAGAAAAAAAATGATTAACAAGAACACAACGTCGATCATTGGCGTCATGTTGAAACCAACTTCTCTTCGTCGATGCTGTTGAGGCAGCCGCATCACTTAGCTCATCGTGCAGGGGGAGCTGGAGGAGATTTCCCCGGACGAACCGTTTTGCCGGATCTACGTTTAAGAGGAACAAATACTTGCTGTGCTAAATAGGCGACCTCGGCAACAAACTGGTCGACTCGGTTACGAAAAATTGCAAATGCGCCCAGCGAAGGGATCGCCACAATCAAACCTCCAACCGTTGTCACCAGCGCCTGATAAATACCCTCCGCCAGATCCGCGGCTCCTGCCGACCCCTGAGTAACCGCAACCCGCTGAAACGCCATGATCATTCCCATCACAGTGCCCAGCAACCCAACCATCGGCGCGATATTCCCGATGACCGAAAGGTACTCCGTTTTCCTCAATAACCGGGCAGCCTGTTCTGCCAATGCATCTTCAAGAGCTTTTTCCGCAGCAGTCCATCCACCATCAACTTCTGACAAGCCGTGCACCAGCACAAAAGAAAGAAAACTTGGCCGCGACCTGCACACCTCATCGGCGTCGCGGATCTGGCCGCCTGCCAGCAATTGCTGCACTTGTTCCGCAAGGCCTTCCGGCATCAATGTTGTGCGACGAATTGTGATCAACTGGTCTATTACCAGGTAAAACGATGTAACAGACAAAGCGAACAACAAAAACATAATGCCCCAACCAACCGGGCCGCCCGAAAGCACAATTTCAAAGAACCCCTGAGATTCCACCTCAGCGGCCACCTCAACAGATGTCGCTGACTTTACGTCTTGCGCAACAACGGAACTCGGCGCGGTACCAGCTAGTAAGATGCCAAGTAACGCGCATAAAGTTAACGCGTTGCAATCACGTCTACCCACGGTACGAGTGCACAATCTCATCATTACCGCGACTCGAGAAATTGGTTCATACGTAGCTGTCGTTATGTCCATTTTACCGCTCTCTATCCTGGCGCACTCGCTGCAGGCGTTTCTGCGCTGCACTCGCTGCAGGCAAACTCTCAGGAAGGTCCAAAACCTCACGATAAACCAATTCCGCTTCTTGCTGCTGCCCAGCCAACTCCAAGCACTGCGCCGCGTTCAACAGAGCCTCTGGCACCAACGTCTGGAGATGTGTATGCAATATTGGAATACGTAGCAATTCCAAGGATGCATCAAGAAATCTCTCCTGCCTCGCCAATCCTTTACCCAACAGGAAACAGGGCCCAGCTCGCAATTCTTCTGGCATCCTCTGAATGCGCTGCCGCCAAGCCACAACTTCGTCGGCAGATACCGTCACCAGCTTGATTCTCCACAGCTGCGATTCAGCCAGAAAACCGATTCGCAGATCTTGATCCGCAGCCAGAGACTCAAGATTTTTGATCGCTTGAGAACGCTGAGCAGTTGCGATCATCCAACTGGCTCCAATCAATCTCTCAGCCACAGTCGCACCGCGCAACCACTGTCGAGCACTTTGTTCTTCAACTGCGGCCAGATTCCTTGGGACAATCCACATTAGTGGGATCACGTCAAAACAACGCGCTGTCGGGTCACTTCCAAGAATTAACAAAAACCGTTGCGCAGCGGCAACCATGTCACCTTTGTTCTGAAAGCACTGCACCTCCTTCGCAAAAATCTCGCGGAGCATCCAGCTACGTTTTTCCTCGCGTTCAGCCAATCGATAATTCTGGAGTGCTGCTTCGTATTTACCCTGTTGAAACAGGCGTGCGGCCAACTGGTGCGATTCCGTCCGTTTTGTTTCAAGGCTCAACACACGATTCGATTCAATCCGTTGCGTCCGCCCCGATAAAAGACGAAGTGTCAATGATTCACCCGTGTAATCAAGCACTTCCCCCTTACGTGTTGCCACCGCACGCGTGTCTTTACTGCGAACTACTACGACATCCTGTGCCCAACTGGACAGACAAGGAAAGGCCATTAACCAGAGCGCCATCACACGGCCACTCAGAGGCATCCGGCGCGGCGTGAGGCGGTCCCTGGACAATGACTTCCGGTCTGGCATATCGCATCTTGTTCAATTGCCAATATTAACTTAGCGTCACACGGAATCCTGCGACTTACGATCCACCGCGCCCGCAGCCTCCAAATTCACAGATCCGGGCCTGGTTCGTGCACAGTGACTCAACATGACACACATTTCCTGGCAAGCGCATAACGTAGGGGAAGAAACGACTTAGCCGTGCGTCAGCTCCTGTGACATTTCACAGCACCAGCGTTCCGTAAGGAAAAGAACCTTCGTTTACCCGCACTTTGCACGGACATTCTAGGAATGGCCTTTTGACCGGTCAATCTCGACTCAAATTCCGACAGCATTCACAACCAAAGTTCCAATCTCCCAGGTGAACGCCCCTTTCCTGTAGCAGCTGCAGCGAATCGCCGGAGAGATCTCGCGTCAAACAGACTCTCTTCACATTTCCCTCGGCGCTGAAAAAAACGCGCAGGGCGGTTAGTATTTATGGTGAGGAGCGATGCTACCAGGAACGAAACGAAAATCGCTATAACCCGAGAGAATGAAAACCGCTCATCGGTGACCCTCGAATTATTTCTCGCGATCGAACAACACGCGCCTCCAGGAAACTCGCTGTTTGATGAC